>NZ_JBDQQT010000006.1:0-257435 GCF_039888625.1 Pseudomonas sp. CAU 1711 | reverse complement strand
TGCGGCGGCCAGAAACACCGAAATGAGCGAGCCATCTGGTCGATTTTGACCCACTGGCCGCTTTCAAAATTGGCGAAGGCCGAAGTCAGCCAGAAAAACCGCTCTACTTCAGACCTTCCTTAGGTCTTTGTCTGAAAGCTTGGCGTCCTCTTCCGCTGTTTTCTCAAGCCTCTTTTCCTGTTCCCACTTGATAAGTAGCTTGTCCGGAACCTCACTTTGGTGGGGCTGCACCTCTCGCTCTGTTTCAGAGTCAGAGCATCCAACCAGAAGGGCTCCTAGTACCGCAGGTATGAAAGCAGTTCCCTTGATGTGAAACATTGTTGCCTTTGCCGTGTGTCTGTTCTTGATCCTGGGGCAGAGCTGAGCCGCTCAACCCCGCAGCATTAGCTTACATAGAACGCGCAATTCGATGTAGCCACTTGCCACCATTCCTCGCCAGCACGGATGGGTAATCGAGGCAACGCTCTGGAGTGCGCAGAACACGAGACAATATTGGGACACTTCTGGGACACCCCCAGAAATGAAAAAGGGCTAGCCGAAGCTAACCCTTTGTTTTTTATGGTGCCGGAGACAGGAGTCGAACCTGCGACCTTCGCATTACGAATGCGCTGCTCTACCAACTGAGCTACACCGGCCACCCAAAACAGAGCCCTGCATTGCAGGGCAATGTTTACAGCTCTAACTTTTAGTCAACAATCAGCAGAGAGCAGCACCTACGCAAGTCCCCGTCTTAGCCCAAGACAGCGAATTCGCACTACCTGCAGCAGCAACAGACGGTGTCAGAACATAAGTCTCACCATTCAAGCCCCCGGTCGCAGTAGCAGTAGCAGTAATCGCACCACCAGCACCTGTGGCAACGCTAGCCACAAAACCAGCACCAGCGGTGGTATTGGCCGGAATACCATTAGTACCAGGGGTAGCGCAACTGGCCAACGCACCTTGCTCAGCAAAGCAAAGCTCTACAGCCATTTTATACGGCTGGGTAGCCTGCACAACCTCGCTGAAACGGGCTTTAGCAGTGTACTTCTGATAAGCCGGCAGAGCGATAGCGGCCAGGATACCGATAATGGCAACCACAATCATCAGTTCGATCAGAGTGAAACCTTTTTGTGCTTTCATAAGTTTTCTCCAAGCATGAGTTAAAGGTCAGTTGACCTGCAGGTTACCTAGCACATCCCATGCCAGCCCTGCAGAGCCCAACCTATTAGCGCCATGATGAGCCCCCCCCCTCCGGAGCCACCACCTCCCGGGCAAAATGTGACAATAAAGGACACCTCGAGAGCACCCATTTGGCAGCCCCATCTCACTGGGTTATAAGAGGTGGGTAACCACACAGCCCATACCCCCATGAACGATATCGCCCTGACCGGCCTGGCCAAGCAACTGGTACTGGCCAACCTGCTCGATGAGTCCACCGCCCAACAGGCTCACACCCAGGCCCAACGCAACAAGCTCTCTCTTGTCACTTATTTGGTACAGAACAAACTGGTCAAGAGTCGCGACCTGGCCACGCTGACCTCCGACCAGTTCGGCATTGCCCTCTACGACCTCGCCTGCATCGACAAGGAGGCCCAGCCACGCGACCTGGTCAACGAGAAACTGGTACGCCAGCACCGCGCCCTGCCCCTGTATCGCCGCGGCAACAAGCTATATGTCGGCATCTCCGACCCCAGCAACCTGCAGGCGATCACCGATATCCAGTTCAGCACCGGCCTCAATACCGAGGCCATCCTGGTCGAGGACGACAAGCTAGGCGAGGCCATCGAGAAGTTCTTCGAGGCCGCCAACAGCGGCCTGGAAGACCTGGGCGATGTGGACCTTGATAACGTCGATATCGAGGCGGTGGACGACGATAAGACCGATGGCGCCACTGGCGGCGAAGCCGACGACGCCCCGGTGGTGCGCTTCGTCAACAAGATGCTGCTGGACGCCATCAAGGGCGGCTCCTCGGATCTGCATTTCGAGCCTTATGAGAAGACCTACCGGGTGCGCTTCCGCACCGACGGCATTCTGCACGAGGTGGCGCGGCCGCCGATCCAGCTCGCCCCGCGCATCTCGGCGCGCCTCAAGGTAATGGCCAGCCTGGATATCTCCGAGCGGCGCAAGCCCCAGGACGGACGGATCAAGATGAAGATATCCAAGACCAAGGCCATCGACTTCCGCGTCAACACCCTGCCGACCCTATGGGGCGAGAAGATCGTGATGCGAATCCTCGACCCCACCAGCGCGCAGATGGGCATCGATGCACTCGGCTATGAGGATGAGCAGAAGGAACTCTACATGAATGCCCTGAAACAACCCCAGGGCATGATCCTGGTGACCGGCCCCACCGGCTCAGGCAAGACCGTATCCCTGTATACTGGCCTAAATATCCTCAATACGGTCGATGTGAATATCTCCACCGCCGAAGACCCGGTGGAAATCAACCTGGAAGGCATCAACCAGGTCAACGTCAACCCCAGGCAGGGCATGGACTTCTCCCAGGCCCTACGCGCCTTCCTGCGCCAGGACCCGGATATCATCATGGTCGGCGAGATCCGCGACCTGGAAACCGCCGAGATCGCCATCAAGGCGGCCCAGACCGGGCATATGGTGATGTCGACCCTGCACACCAACAGCGCCGCCGAGACATTGACCCGCCTGCGCAATATGGGCGTGCCGGCCTTCAATATCGCCACCTCGGTCAACCTGATCATCGCCCAGCGCCTGGCGCGCAAGCTCTGCAGCTCCTGCAAGAAGCCGGTCGAGGTGCCGCAGGACGTGCTGCTGAAAGAAGGATTCCCTGCCGACAAGATCGGCACCTTCAAGATCTACGGCCCGGTCGGCTGCGAAAACTGCAAAGGCGGCTACAAGGGCAGGGTGGGTATTTATGAAGTAGTTAAAATCACACCCGCCCTGCAACGCCTTATCATGGAGGAAGGCAACTCCATCGAAATCGCCGAGCAGGCACGCCAGGACGGCTTCAATGACCTACGCACGTCCGGCCTGTTCAAGGCCATGCAAGGTGTTACCAGCCTTGAGGAAATCAACCGCGTGACCAAGGACTAACCCACCATGGCGGAAAAAGCTCTCAAAACCAGCATCTTCAGCTGGGAAGGCACTGATAAGAAAGGCGCTAAAGTCAAAGGGGAGATAGGCGGTCAATCCCCTGCCCTCGTTAAAGCGCAACTACGCAAGCAGGGCATCAATCCAACCAAGGTCCGCAAGAAGTCCGCTTCCATCTTCGGCGCAGGCAAGAAAATCAAGCCCATGGACATCGCCCTGTTCACGCGTCAGATGGCGACCATGATGAAAGCAGGCGTTCCACTGCTCAGCTCCTTTGATATTATCGGAGAAGGGATGGACAACCCCAGTATGCGCACCCTAATCGACGGGGTTAAGCAAGATGTGGCCGCTGGTAACAGCTTCGCCTCATCTCTGCGCAAGCGCCCCCTCTACTTTGATGATCTCTATTGCAACCTAGTCGAAGCAGGCGAACAGTCGGGCGCACTCGAAACCCTCCTCGCACGCGTAGCCACCTACAAGGAAAAGACTGAAGCACTAAAAGCAAAGATCAAAAAAGCGATGAACTACCCTATCGCAGTAGTTGTTGTAGCCATTATCGTATCCGCAATACTTTTGATAAAAGTCGTACCGCAATTCGAAGCGGTATTTGCAAACTTCGGCGCAGAACTCCCAGCATTCACTCAAATGGTCATCGGCCTATCTCGAGCCCTGCAAGAATGGTGGATCGCTGTATTAGCGATACTATTTGCCGCTTCTTTTTCTCTCAAAGAGGCCCATAAGCGCTCCGAAAAATTTCGCAATTGGCTAGACAGAGCCATCCTCAAACTTCCTGTGATAGGCGATATCATCTACAAATCCTCTGTGGCACGCTATGCTCGCACCCTAGCCACCACCTTCGCCGCAGGTGTCCCCTTGGTCGATGCCTTGGACTCGGTAGCAGGCGCGACGGGAAACATTGTTTTCAAGAACGCTGTCCAGAAAATCAAACAAGATGTGTCGACTGGCATGCAATTAAACTTCTCGATGCGCACAACTGGGGCATTCCCCAGCATGGCCCTGCAGATGACAGCTATCGGTGAAGAGTCGGGGGCTTTGGACGAGATGCTGGACAAAGTAGCCAGTTTCTACGAAGAAGAAGTCGACAATATGGTCGACGGACTGACCAGCTTAATGGAGCCCATGATCATGGCGGTTCTAGGTGTTCTCGTCGGCGGCCTGATTATCGCTATGTATCTGCCAATCTTCCAACTTGGCGCCGTAGTATAAACAATGCAGCTCATCGAGTTTCTGGCCGGCACTTCGCCGGCCTTTGTTTTTCTCGCAGTGCTGCTCGGCCTGATCATCGGCAGCTTCCTCAACGTGGTGATCCACCGCCTGCCACTGATGATGCAACGCGACTGGCGCCAGCAAGCACGAGAGATCCTTGAACTGCCGGAAGAGCCCAAGGGCGAGACCTTCAACCTGCTGCTGCCCAACTCCTGCTGCCCGCACTGCGGTCACAGGATACGGGCCTGGGAGAATATCCCGGTCGTCAGCTACCTGGCGCTGCGCGGCAAGTGTTCCGGCTGCAAGGCGCCGATCAGCGCGCGCTATCCGCTGGTCGAGCTGGCCTGCGGACTGCTCTCCGGATATGTGGCCTTCCACTATGGCTTCGGCTGGCAGGCGGCCGGGGTGTTGCTGCTGACCTGGGGGCTGCTGGCGATGAGCCTGATCGACTGCGATCACCAGTTGCTGCCCGACTCTCTGGTGCTGCCGCTGCTCTGGCTGGGACTGATCGCCAACCACTTCGGCCTGTACGCCAGCCTGGAAGACGCCCTGTGGGGCGCCATCGCCGGCTATCTCAGCCTGTGGTCGGTGTATTGGCTGTTCAAGCTGGTGACCGGCAAGGAGGGCATGGGCTATGGCGACTTCAAGCTGCTGGCCATGCTCGGCGCCTGGGGTGGCTGGCAGATACTGCCGCTGACCATCCTGCTGTCGTCGCTGGTCGGCGCCGTGCTCGGGGTGATCCTGCTGCGCCTGCGCAATCAGGAGACCAGCACGCCGATTCCCTTCGGCCCCTACCTGGCCATCGCCGGCTGGATCGCATTGCTCTGGGGTGATCAAATAACCGGGACCTATCTGCAGTTCGCCGGCGTGAAATGAGCAAACCCTGGATTCTCGGCCTCACCGGAGGCATTGGCAGCGGCAAGAGCGCCGCGGCCCAGCACTTCATCGACCTCGGCGTCCATCTGGTGGACGCCGACCATGCCGCCCGCTGGGTGGTCGAGCCGGGCCGCCCCGCCTTGGCGAAAATTGCAGAACGCTTCGGCGAACGGGTGCTGCAGGCCGACGGCACGCTGGACCGCGCCGCCCTGCGCCAACTGGTATTCCAGGATACCGAGCAGCGGCGCTGGCTGGAAGGCCTGCTGCACCCGCTGATCTTCCAGGAAATAAACCAGTATCTGGCCAGGGCCGAGTCACCCTACGCCATTCTGGTATCGCCGCTGCTGGTGGAGTCCGGCCAGCACAAGATGACCCAGCGGGTGCTGGTGGTGGACGCCCCGGAAGAGCTGCAACTGCAGCGCAGCATGGCCCGCGACGACAGCTCCGAGGAGCAGATCCGCGCCATCCTCAAGGCCCAGAGCAGCCGCGAGGAGCGCCTGCGCCATGCCCACGACGTGCTGGTCAACGACCGCGACCTGGCCTGGCTCAGGAGCGAGGTCGAGCGCCTGCACCACTTCTACCTGACCCTGCGCGGAGGCCAGCCATGAGCAGCACAGTGCAATGCCCGACCTGTGGCGCGCCGGTCGAGTGGGGCCCGCAGAGCCCGCACCGGCCCTTCTGCAGCGAGCGCTGCAAGCTGATCGACCTCGGCGCCTGGGCCTCGGAGGCCCACGCCATCCCCGGCGACTCGCTGGAGGACTCGCCCTTCTCCGAGGATCTGCCGCCGCGCGAGCATTGAGTTGGCGGAAACTACAAGAACCCTCTCCCCGGCCCTCTCCCGTCAACGGGAGAGGGCGCTCTGAGCGTCACCAGGCTTATGGCCGCCTATCCGTATCGCCCTTCCAGGGCGCGGCCAGGTATCGGGTGCGATTGAAAGTCTCCAGCCAGTCCGGATAGAACACCACCAGGGCGGTGACCAGCATGCCGTTGATGAAGGCCTCGGGAAACATCACCAGCCACAGGTAGCCGGCGAAATCCTCCAACCAGGGTGGCATCGCGTAGAGGCCATCGAACCACAGCAGCGCCAGGCCGCCGAGCAGGCAGGCCAGGGCGGTGAAGGAGGCGGGAAAGAAGCCGCAGCAGAAGATGTAGACGAACAGGTTGCGGGGCTGGCGGCGCTCGACCCACAGCGCGCAGGACTCGGCGATGGCCACCGGCAGCGCCACCAGCAGCAGGCCGTTGACGCCCAGCGCCGCGCCGTCGAGACGCCCGAGCGCGAGCAGGCCGAGCTGCGCGGCGAAGCCACCGAGCACGGCCAGCGGCCAGTCCAGCAGCAGAGTCACGGCGGTCATGCCGATGAAGTGGAAGGACAGCCCCGAGGCGAAGTCGCGGCGCACCAGCCACAGCAGGAACAGCGCCAGCACCGTGCCGAACAGCAGATGCTGGCGGCGCTGGTCGCTGCACAGCTCGATCCAGGGCGTGCGGCCCAGGGCCCAGAGCAGCACCGTCGCATACAGCAGCCAGCCCAGCCAGAGGCTGAGCGGCTGCAGCAGTTCGGCCGCGATCACGCGCCCGCCACCCGGCTGGAGAACACCTGGACATCCCCTCGCGCCTCCCAGCCGATGCCGCCCTGCCAGAAGGCCAGTGCCTCGCCGGCTTCGCGCAACACGAACACATGGGACTTGCTCACGCCGAGCCGCGCCAGACGGGCCAGCGCCTCGTCGAGCAGCGCGCAGGCCAGGCCCTGCCCGCGCCAGGGCGCAGCGACCGCCAGGTGCTGCAGGTAGCCGCGCCGCCCGTCGTGCCCCACCAGCAGACTGGCGACCACCTCACCCTGGCGTTCGATGAGCAGACTCAGCCCGGGGTTGCGCGCCAGATAGCGGCAGAACGGCTCGTACTCGTCCTCGGCGCGTAACTGGATGCCCGGCGTGCGCCGCCATAGGGCGAGCAGGGTCTGGTGATCGGCAGGGGTGACCGGGCGAATCGACATGCTGGAGCCTCGCAGGATCGGCCCAGTGTACACCGCAGCGAAGGCCATCTAGCTTGGGCTATGCTGCGCCCATGGACGACTCCGATTACCTGCGCCTGCTGACACGCCAGGCCGAACAGGCCAACGATTTTCTCTCCAATTCGCGCAAGTGGGAACGCGAGCGCTGGGTCTGCCAGCGCCTGCTCAGCGCGCTCAACCAGCATCATCGCAAGGACGAATTCGCCGCCGGGCAGGAGCCGCCGGACGTGCTGTTTCGCGAGGCCAACTTCGAGGTGTTCTTCGTGCTCGACCAGGGCCGCCGCCTCAACGACGAGTGGCGCGAGGAGCTGCAGCGCCGGCGCAGCGCCCTGTCGCTCAGCCAGCTGCTGCGGCGCGAGCCGCGCCCACGCAGGATTCCCGCCAGCGAGCTGCAGGCGCGCCTGGCGCCGACCCTGCGCAAGAAGGCGCACAACTACCGCGAACGCGGCCTCGACCCGGGCGAGCTGGACCTGCTGGCCTACGTCAACCTCAAGCGCGACACGCCCGACTTCAACAGCCCCTTTCCGCCACCCTCGGAGTATCTGCGCCAGGGTTGGCGCTCGCTGTCGCTGGTCGGCCCCAACTACGCGCGGGTGCTGTTCGCCCACGACGACGCCCCCGCCTTTCTGCGCCACAACCGCGGGCGCACCGTGCTGTTCGACGTGGGCATCAGCCTGTGAGCACGCTGCAGGAACTGCTCGCCCGGGTACCACAGCGCGGCCGGGTGCACTGGATAGGCGTGCGCCCCACGCCGCGCGACGCCATGCTCGAACTGAACACCGTCGAGGCGCGCCGCGAAGCCGGCCTGACCGGCGACCATGCCCGCCCGGGGCCACGCAACGCGCGCCAGGTGACGCTGATCCAATGGGAGCATCTGGCCGTGGTCGCCGCGCTGATCGGCCGCGAGCTGACGCCGGCCGACCTGCGCCGCAACATCGCCGTCGCCGGCATCAACCTGTTCAGCCTCAAGGGCCGGCGCTTTCGCATCGGCCAGGCGCTGCTGGAAACCACCGGCTGGTGCCAGCCCTGCGCGCGCCTGGAACAACACCTCGGCCCCGGCACCTTCCAGGCCATGCGCGGGCACGGCGGCATCACCGCCCGGGTGATCGAGGGCGGCATCATTCGCCTGGGCGACGAAGTGCGCGTTGAGTCGCCATGACCGCCGCGTCTAGAATGGCGCATCCTTAGAGAGCATCGTCATGCCCAGCCGCCTCAGCCCGGAAGACCAGCAACGCGTCGAGCAGTACCTCAGCGCTCCGCAGCACCAGGTCGAACGCCAGCCGTTCCGCCCCTGGCGCCTGTTGCTGGTGGTGGTCGCCGTGACGATCGGCCTCGGCCTGCTCTCCCGCCTGCTCGCCGGACTGGTGCTATGAGCCGCCTCGCGCTCGCCCAGCCGAGCCCACCGAATTCCTTAAGCCTTGTGAGCAATTCCCATGACTCATCGCATCGTGATCGTCGGCGGCGGCGCCGGCGGCCTGGAGCTTGCTACCCGCCTGGGTAGAACCCTGGGCAAACGCCAACGGGCCAGCATAGTGCTGGTCGACTCCAACCTCACCCACATCTGGAAACCGCTGCTGCACGAAGTGGCCGCCGGCTCGCTGAACTCCTCCGAGGACGAGCTGAACTACGTGGCCCAGGGCAAGTGGAACCACTTCGAGTTCCAGCTCGGACGCATGAGTGGGCTGGACCGCACGCGCAAGGTCATCAAGCTGGCGGCCACCCTGGACGAGGACGGCGGCGAACTGCTGCCCGAGCGCGAACTGGGCTACGACAGCCTGGTGCTGGCCGTCGGCAGCACCACCAACGACTTCGGCACCGCCGGCGCCGCCGAGCACTGCATCTTCCTCGATACCCGCGAGCAGGCCGAGCGCTTCCACCGGCAGATGCTCAGCCACTACCTGCGCGCCCACGCCGGCAACAGCGACGACGGCCGCATCAGCGTGGCCATAGTCGGCGCCGGCGCCACCGGCGTGGAACTGGCCGCCGAGCTGCACCATGCCGCCCGCGAGCTGGCCGCCTACGGCCTGGACCGCATCCAGCCGCAGAACATGCGCATCACCCTGATCGAAGCCGGCCCGCGGGTGCTGCCGGCGCTGCCGGAGCGCATCAGCGCCCCGGTGCACAGAACCCTGGAGAAGCTCGGCGTGACAGTGCTCACCGGCACCGCGGTGAGCCAGGTCACCGCCGACGCCCTGCACACCGCCCAGGGCATGGAGATTCCCGCCAGCCTCAAGGTCTGGGCCGCCGGCATTCGTGCCCCGGCCTTCCTCGGCGAGCTGGACGGCCTGGAGAGCAACCGGATCAACCAACTGCTGGTACGCCCGACCCTGCAAACCACCCTGGACGACGCCATCTTCGCCTTCGGCGACTGCGCGGCCTGCCCACTGGACGGCGAACGCAACGTGCCGCCGCGTGCCCAGGCCGCGCACCAGCAGGCCTCGCTGCTGGCCAAGTCGCTCCGCCTGCGCCTGGAGGGCCAGGCCCTGCCGGAGTTCCGCTACCGCGACTACGGCTCGCTGATCTCCCTGTCGCGCTTCTCGGCGGTGGGCAATCTGATGGGCAACCTGATGGGCAGCGTCAAGCTGGAGGGCTGGCTGGCGCGGATGTTCTATGTGTCGCTGTACCGCATGCACCAGATGGCCCTGTACGGCGTGACGCGCACCGCCCTGCTGATGCTCGGCGACCGTATCGGCCGCAGCACCGAGCCACGCCTGAAACTGCACTGATCGGCAAACGCCTACGGCCACCACCGAGCCGTCCTATACTGCGCATGGAGCCACACCGAGGGAGCCTCCATGCGCAGCCTACTCGCCCTGCTCTGCCTGCCCCTCGCCTGCCTGGCGGCGGAACCGCTAGCCGTCTACTACATCGAGAAACCGCCCTACTACCACAGCATCCAGGGCGAGCCGACCGGTTTCCTGCTCGAACGCACCCGCGCCATCTTCAGCGATGCGCAGATCCCCCTGCGCTTCGAGGCACGCCCGGCCAAGCGCATCCTCCTCGAACTGGAACAGAACCACACGGAGGCCTGCTCCATCGGCTGGTTCAAGACGCCCCAGCGCGAGGCCTTCGCCCTGTTCAGCCTCGCCATCCACCGCGACGAACCCATGGTGGTGCTGACCCGCACCACCCTGCTGGAGCAGGTGAGCAGCCACCCCAGCCTCGCCAGCCTGCTGGGCAGCCCGCTGCGCCTGGGCGTGGTGGATGGCTTCTCCTATGGCGAACTGGATCCCCTACTGAGCAGGTTCCAGCCCAGTCGCATAACCGCGCCACCCGCGCAGAACGTGAGAATGCTGGCCGCCGAGCGCATCGACTACACCCTGGTCGACAAGCGCGAGCTACCCTACATCCTGGCCGAAGCCGACCTGAGCAACGCCAGGTTGAGCAGCCTGACGATGCCGGACATACCGCCCGGGCAGCAGCGCTACCTGATGTGCAGCAAGCGGGTGGGCGCGGCCCTGCTGCAGCGCCTGGATCGCAGCATCGAGCATCTGAATCTGCAGCCCTGAAATGCAAAGAGCCCGCACTAGGCGGGCTCTTTGTCTTGAATCATGGTGGGTCGTGTAGGATTCGAACCTACGACCAATTGGTTAAAAGCCAACTGCTCTACCGACTGAGCTAACGACCCATGATGGTCGGGGTAGAGAGATTCGAACTCCCGACATCCTGCTCCCAAAGCAGGCGCGCTACCGGACTGCGCTATACCCCGCCTGGAAGTTGGCTCCGCGACCTGGACTCGAACCAGGGACCCAGTGATTAACAGTCACTTGCTCTACCGACTGAGCTATCGCGGAACGACGAGCTTCCAATCTCCGCTACGGCCGGCTTGCGCCGTTTCCCGCATCAGAGGCGCGCCATTTTACGGAGCGCGAACATCCTGTCAAGCCCGGCCATGACTTATTTGATTCACGTCGCTGCGGCGAATAAGCGGCTAGGCTATGGCTTGTAACCCGAACGCTGCGCACGGCGGCCGACCCCCGCCCCAGGACATCGTATGAGTTCACCGGACACTCCACCGCCCCCCGGCACTCCCAGCGTCGCCAGCCGTGCCATCCAGCCACGCTTCGGCGGCCTGGTGCAGGACTGCCGCCAGCTGGCGATGAACAACCTGGCCGAACACCTCGCCGGCCTGTTCGCCCAGGTCGACGACACCCTCTTCGAATTCGCCGAGAAGGCCGAGAACAACAAGCTGCAGAGCCTGTTCTTCGACGCCATGCGCGAGCTGCGCAAGCTGCGCCCACAGATCGAGCGCAGCTACCACCAGCGCATCGCACAGAACTTCTCCGATTTCCTCGAAGGCAAGCTCAAAGCCAGGGATCGACGGGACGAGCCGGCTACAGACGAGCTGAGCCTGGTGCAGAACGAGGAATACGAGGAAAGCCTGCAGGTGACCAATATGGTCAGCAAGGTCAAGGCCCGCAGCGCCCGCACCCTGTTCGCCCTGGAGCAGCGCCTGGCCCTGCTCAACAACGGCCAGAAGCTCGGCGAGGACCTCAACCCCTTCGGCCCCCAGGCACTCGCCGATGCCTTCCGCGAAGCGCTGGCGCCGCATCCGCTGCCGCTGCGCATCAAGGTGATCCTCTACATGCTGTTCGAGCGGCATGTGATGCAGGGCCTGGACACCCTGTACGAGATGCTCAACCAGCGCCTGATCAACGCCGGCATCCTGCCCAACCTCAAGTTCACCGCCCAGCGCGCGCCGTCGCCCCGGACGACGAGCAAGCCAGGCGCGCAGAGCGGCGCCGGCGCGGCAGCGACAGCAACCACTGCCCCGCCAACCGATGATGCGGGCAGGCGCAGCGCGGCCGCCCCGGGCGCACCGGCGGGCCAGCAGGCTACTGCGCCCACTTTGCAGGTACCGGCCGACCTCGGCGCCCCGCCGCCGCAGGACCCGAACCAGCTGTTCGGCGGCCTGACCGCCCTGCTCGGCGAACACCGCGAGCGCAACCAGGACGCGCCGCTGCTCGGCGGCACCCCCAGCATCGCCAGCCTCGCCCCACGCACGGCCACCAGCACCTATAGCGCCGGCGAACTGCTGGAGGCCCTCAATCGCCTGCAACAGCAGTCCGCCAGTACCCTGAGCCAGCGCCTGCAGGGGCCGCAACCGGTGGAGGAGCTCAAGGTCAACCTGCAGCAGCAACTGGAGACCCACAGCAAGCTGCCCGGACAACAGAAGCTGGCCGAACAGGAGGCCGACGTGATCGACCTGGTCGGCATGCTGTTCGACTTCATCCTCGACGACGACAACCTGCCGGACGCCTGCAAGACCGCCCTGTCCCACCTGCACACGCCCTATCTGAAGGTGGCCCTGCAGGACAAGGCGCTGTTCACCCAGCACCAGCATCCGGCCCGTCGCCTGCTCAACGCCATGGCCCAGGCCGGCGTGCTGTATGGCGGCGAAGGCGACGAGCGCGGCCTGCTGGCGAAGATGCACTGGGTGGTGGAGCGGGTGATCCACGGCTTCGCCAGCGACCTGCAGCTGTTCGACAACCTGCTGGACGAGTTCAACGAGTTCGTCGCCACCCTCAAGCACAAGGTCGAGCTGCGCGAACGCCGCGCCGTGGAAGCGGCCAAGGGCCGCGACAAGCTGCTCGGCGCCCGCCAGCTGGCCGTCGACGTGATCCAGCGCGTGCTCAAGGATCGCCAGCTGCCCGCGGTGATTCACAACTTCCTCGAACTGACCTGGGCCGACGTGCTGGTCTTCACCCTGCTGCGCCATGGCCCGCGCAGCGCCGAGTGGCAGCGCGCCGGCGAGGTGGCCGAGCAGCTGGCCTGGAGCGCCATGCCGCTGGACGCCGAAGGCCGCGCCCGCCTGCAGGGCATGCGCGTGGCCCTGCTGGACGAACTGCGCAAGGGCCTGGAGCTGCTCGGCGGCTACCACGAAGACGGTATCCGCCGCCTGCTGCAGGACATAGTGGCCTGCCAGCACGCGGTGCAGGCCCAGCAGCCGCAACTGGCCGCCCAGCTCAAGATCCAGCTGCCGGAGAGCCCGCTGGGCGCCATGCTTGGCGAGGACGCGGCGCTGGCCGAACCGGTCAAGCGCGACGAGCACGCTCTGTCACCACGCGCCCAGGCTCTGGCCAAGGAGCTGCAAGGCCTCGAATTCGGCACCTGGTTCGAGTTCGTCCAGGGCGAGGAGACCCTGACCCTCAAGCTGTCCTGGTTCAGCCCGACCACCCACAACTACATGTTCGTCGATCACAGCGGCCAGCGCGTGGCGGTCAAGCCGATCCGCCAGCTGGCCAGTGAAATGGAGCGAGGCCAGGCGCGCATCGTCGAGCCGGAACGCACATCGCCACTGATGGATCGCGCGCTGCACGCCATCTACCGCGTCCTGCAGCGGTTCACCGGACGCGCCCAAGAAGTCGGACAAGGAGCCTGAATGGACGATCGTCGCCAGCACAGCCGGCATACCACCCAGCTGAACATCGAAGTGTTCGACCTGCACGGCGGCCGACGCCTCGGCCGTATCGTCGATCTGTCCGAGGACGGTTTCATGCTCTGCGGCGAGGCGCCGCCGGAAGCCGACTCGGTGTGGGAATGTCGTCTGGTGCTGGACCCGCCGCTGGACGGCATCCACGAGATCCGCCTGGGCGCCGACTGCCTGTGGAGTCGCGCCGGCGAGCCCGGGCAGAACGGCTGGTGCGGCTTCCATATCATCGACCTGGCCGACGACCAGATCGCCGCCCTGGCCCTGCTGCTGCGTCATCTGCAGGATTAAGCTCGGCACTTCGGCACAGGCCAGATCGGTGCCATCCGGGAGCGGAGCTGTCCATTGCCCGGATTGCATCCGGCTTCACGGCATCCCCTGCCCCCACAGCCCCCGCAGGCCTGAACGACGAAGCCCGTTCTCCCGGCAATGCTGTTCACTTAGCGGCATCACGGCCACGGCCAGACTTTTCTTGGTTCAGGTGTGCGGCTGTTGTTCTCCCTCTCCCGGAGGGAGAGGGGGGCACTTAGAACACGGGAGAACATCCAAGCGAGGGCATTGCGCAGCGCTCCCTCGGGCAGACACAAGCCAGAAAAACGCCGCGATTCTGCAAAGGAAGTCGCGGCGTTTTCTTAAGTGAACAGCATTAGCGTTCTCCCAAGGCTCTTTCTTGGGGGCGCCGTTCAGGCGAAAACGATCTCCTCGTCCTCGACCCTGGCATGGATGGTCGCCCCCGGCAGGAAGTCGCCGGCCAGTATCCGCTGCGCCAGCGGGTTCTCGATCCAGCGCTGGATCGCGCGCTTGAGCGGGCGCGCGCCGTAGACCGGGTCGAAGCCGACCGCCACCAGCTTGTCCAGCGCCTCGTCGGTCAGCTCCAGGGCCAACTCGCGCTCGGCCAGGCGGGCGCGCAGGCGGGCCAGCTGGATATTGGCGATGCCGGCGATCTGCTCGCGCGCCAGCGGCTCGAACACCACCACCTCGTCGATGCGGTTGACGAACTCGGGGCGGAAGTGGCTGCTCACCGCGTCCAGCACCGCCGCGCGCTGCGCCTCGCGGTCGCCGGCCAGCTCCTGGATCTGCGCCGAGCCGAGGTTGGAGGTCATCACCACCACGGCGTTCTTGAAGTCCACGGTACGGCCCTGGCTATCGGTCAGGCGACCGTCCTCGAGCACCTGCAGCAGCACGTTGAACACGTCCGGGTGGGCCTTCTCCACCTCGTCCATGAGGATCACCGAGTAGGGTTTGCGGCGCACCGCCTCGGTCAGGTAGCCACCCTCCTCGTAGCCGACGTAACCGGGCGGCGCGCCGATCAGCCGGGCCACCGAGTGTTTCTCCATGAACTCGGACATGTCGATGCGCACCATGGCCTCCTCGGTGTCGAAGAGGAACTCGGCCAGCGCCTTGCACAGCTCGGTCTTGCCCACCCCGGTGGGGCCGAGGAAGAGGAAGGAGCCGCTCGGCCGATTGGGGTCGGCGAGACCCGCGCGCGAACGGCGCACGGCATTGGCCACCGCCACCACCGCCTCGTGCTGGCCGATCACCCGCTTGTGCAGCTCGTCCTCCATGCGCAGCAGCTTGTCGCGCTCGCCCTCGAGCATCTTGCTCACCGGGATGCCGGTCCACTTGGACACCACCTCGGCGATTTCCTCGTCCGTGACCTTGTTGCGCAGCAGCTGGTTCTCGCTCTTGCCATGCTGATCGACCATCTGCAGGCTGCGCTCCAGATCGGGGATGATGCCGTACTGCAATTCGGCCATGCGCTGCAGGTCGCTCTTGCGCCGCGCGGCCTCCAGGTCGGCCTTGGCCTGTTCGATGCGCTGCTGGATCTGCGCCGAGCCCTGCACCTCGGCCTTCTCCGACTTCCAGATCTCCTCCAGGTCGGCGTATTCCTTCTCCAGCCGGGCGATGTCCTCCTTGAGCTTGTCCAGGCGCTTGAGCGCCGCGTCGTCGTCTTCCTTCTTCAGCGCCTCGCGCTCGATCTTCAGCTGGATCAGGCGGCGCTCTAGGCGATCCAGGGCCTCGGGCTTGGAGTCGATCTCCATGCGGATGCGACTGGCCGCCTCGTCGATCAGGTCGATGGCCTTGTCCGGCAGCTGGCGGTCGGTGATATAGCGGTGGCTGAGCTTGGCGGCGGCGATGATGGCGCCGTCGGTGATGCTCACCCCATGGTGCACCTCGTAGCGCTCCTTGAGGCCGCGCAGGATGGCGACGGTGTCCTCCTCGGAGGGCTCATCGACCAGCACCTTCTGGAAGCGTCGTTCCAGGGCCGCGTCCTTCTCGATGAACTGGCGGTACTCGTCCAGGGTGGTGGCGCCCACGCAGTGCAGCTCGCCGCGCGCCAGCGCCGGCTTGAGCATGTTGCCGGCGTCCATCGCGCCCTCGGCCTTGCCGGCGCCGACCATGGTGTGCAGCTCGTCGATAAACAGGATGATGCGCCCCTCCTGCTTGGACAGTTCGTTGAGCACCGCCTTCAGGCGCTCCTCGAACTCGCCGCGAAACTTCGCCCCGGCGATCAGCGAGCCCATGTCCAAGGCCAGCAGACGCTTGTCCTTGAGGCCGTCCGGCACCTCGCCGTTGACGATGCGCTGGGCCAGGCCCTCGGCGATGGCGGTCTTGCCCACCCCGGGCTCGCCGATCAGCACCGGGTTGTTCTTGGTGCGCCGCTGCAGGACCTGGATGGTGCGGCGGATCTCGTCGTCGCGACCGATCACCGGGTCGAGCTTGCCGTCCTCGGCGCGCTTGGTCAGGTCGACGCAATACTTGTCCAGGGCCTGGCGCGATTCCTCGGCATTGGGGTCGTTGACCGCCTGGCCGCCGCGCAGGTTGGCGATGGCGTTCTCCAGCGCCTTCTTCGACACGCCCTGGGCCAGCAGCAGCTTGCCCAGGCGGGTGTTCTCGTCCATCGCCGCCAACAGCACCAATTCACTGGAGATGAACTGATCCCCCTTCTGCTGGGCCAGGCGGTCGGCCTGGTTGAGCAGGCGGGCCAGGTCCTGCGACAGGTTCACGTCGCCGGTGGGGTTCTGCAGCTTGGGCAACTGGTCGAGCTCCTTGGTCAGCGCCTTGCGCAGAGCGTTGACGTCGAAGCCGACCTGCATCAGCAGCGGCCTGATCGAGCCGCCCTGCTGCTCCAGCAGGGCCTGCAGCAGGTGCAGCGGCTCGATGGCGGAATGGTCGAGGCCGACGGCCACGGACTGGGCGTCGGAGAGGGCAAGCTGCAGCTTGCTGGTCAAACGATCGATTCGCATCTGTCCTTCCTTCTATGAGCGGGCGGAGCGCTGAACTGCTCCCGAGAGTGAAGCCCGGTATTGCTCTGTAGATAAGGACAGTTTCGGCCGATTCAAGCGCTAGCGCTTTGCCGTGGGTCAAGCGGCAGGTATCAGCCCGGATGCAATCCGGAAAAAAGACTGCGTAATCCCGAAGTTTACCCGCGCCACTCGCGCGGCTGGTGAGGTTCGAGCCAGACCAGTGAGGCGAAGCGGCCGGTGCGGGCGGCGCGACGGTAGGAGAAGAAGCGCGGATCGGCGAAGGTGTCCAGACCGCCGCCATACACGGCGCTGACGCCGACGGCTGCCAGACGGATGCGCGCCAGCCGGTAGATATCGCCCATGTACTTGCCGGCATTGCGACTGGCCACGAAGGCACCTTCGGCCTGCGCATGCCGGGCGACGAAGGCCTCGCGCACCTCGGGCCCGACCTCGAAGGAGGCCGGGCCTATGGCCGGGCCCAGCCAGACCAGCAACTCGCCCGGCTCGACGCCCAGGGCAGCGATGGTACTTTCCAGCACCCCGCCGGCCAAGCCGCGCCAGCCGGCGTGGGCGGCCGCCACGCGGGTGCCGGCACGGTCGCAGAACAGCGCCGGCAGGCAGTCGGCGGTGAGCACGGCGCAGGCGACTCCGGGCGTGGCGCTCCAGCTGGCATCGGCAGTCGGCACCGCGCCGGCATCGGCCTCGACCACATCCACGCCATGCACCTGCCTGAGCCAGGCCGGCCGGCAGCTGAGGCGCTCGATCAGGCGGCGACGGTTCTCGGCCACGGCATCCGGCGCGTCCTCGACATGGTCGCCGAGGTTGAGGCTGGCGAACGGCGCCGGGCTGACACCGCCGGCGCGGCTGGTGACGCAGGCGCGCACGCCGGACGGTGCCGGCCAGTCGGGCAGGAGCCAGTCAGACGAAGGATTCATTGTCCTGGCGCAGCAGTGACAGCAGCCAGACCAGGTCCTCGGGCAGCTTCGACTCCCAGCGCATGCGCTGGCCGGTGGCCGGGTGCTCCAGTTCAAGGAAGCGTGCGTGCAGGGCCTGACGCGGGAACTCGCGCAGGGTCTGCACCAGGGTCGGGCTGGCCGCCGGCGGAATGCGGAAGCGCCCGGCGTAGAGCGGGTCGCCCACCAATGGGTAGCCGGCATGGGTCATGTGCACGCGGATCTGGTGGGTACGTCCGGTCTCCAGCTTGACCCGCACATGGGTGTGCGAGCGGAAGCGCTCCAGCACCCGGTAGTGGGTCACGGCCGGCTTGCCGCCGTCGATCACCGCCATGCGCTGGCGGTTGGCCGAGCTGCGGCCGATCGGTGCGTCGATGGTGGAACCGGCGGTGATCACGCCGATGCAGATGCATTCGTAGATGCGACTGACCGTGCGCTTCTGCAGTTGGTCGACCAGTTTGGTCTGCGCCTGCAGGGTCTTGGCCACCACCATCAGGCCGGTGGTGTCCTTGTCCAGGCGGTGGACGATGCCGGCGCGCGGCACGTTGACGATGTCCGGCACATGGTGCAGCAGGGCGTTGAGCAGCGTGCCATCGGCGTGCCCGGCCGCCGGATGCACCACCAGCCCGGCCGGCTTGTCGATCACCAGCAGGTGTTCGTCCTCGTAGACGATGTTCAGCGCGATGTCCTGCGCCACCCACTCGCCCTGGGCCTCCTGCTCGGCCTCCAGGCTGAGCACGGCGCCTCCGTGAACGATGTCGCGCGGGCGCAGCACGGCGCCGTCGACGGTCAGGCGGCCATCCTTGATCCAGCCGGCCAGGCGCGAGCGCGAATACTCGTCGAACAGCTGGGCGGCGACCTGATCGAGACGCTGGCCGCCGAGCTCGGACGGTACTTCTGCGGAGAGTTGGATGAGCTGATCGGAATCTTCGGACATGAGCTGCTGCGGGAGGTGGCGCGGCTTTTGGTTTCGGCCGCACGCTGTGGTTAAATACGGCGTCTTTGCCCCGGCGTTTGCGGGGCGTTCATCATAACAGGACGGCCGAGGCCCCGACAGCCGCCGTCACAGGGACGCAAGCCACCATGCAAGTGAAACACCTGCTGCTGATCGCCACCCTCGCACTCACCGCCGCCTGCTCGTCCAACAAACCGGAAGTGGACGAGAACCTCAGCGAGACCGAGCTGTACCAGCAGGCCCAGGACGATCTCGACAACAGCAGCTACAACAATGCCATCGCCAAGCTCAAGGCCCTGGAATCGCGCTATCCGTTCGGCCGCTACGCCGAGCAGGCCCAGCTCGAACTGATCTACGCCTACTACAAGAACGTCGAGCCGGAAGCGGCCAAGGCGGCCGCCGAGCGCTTCATCCGCCTGCACCCGCAGCACGCCAACGTCGACTACGCCTACTATCTCAAGGGCCTGTCCTCCTTCGACCAGGACCGTGGCCTGATCGCCCGCTTCGTGCCGCTGGACCTGACCAAGCGCGACCCCGGCGCGGCGCGCGACTCGTTCAACGAGTTCGCCCAGCTCACCAGCCGCTTCCCCAACAGCCGCTACGCCCCGGACGCCAAGGCGCGCATGGTCTACCTGCGCAACCTGCTGGCCGCCTACGAGATCCACGCCGCCCACTACTATCTGAGTCGCCAGGCCTATGTCGCCGCCGCCAACCGCGGCCGCTACGTGGTGGAGAACTTCCAGGAGACCCCGGCGGTCGCCGACGGCCTGGCCGTGATGGTCGAGGCCTACCAGCGCCTGGAACTGAGCGAGCTGGCCGCCACCAGCCTGGAGACTCTCAAACTCAACTACCCGGATCACCCGAGCCTGGTCGACGGCCAGTTCGTGCCGCGCGAGCAGGAGGCCGACAACCGCTCCTGGCTGGCCAAGGCCACCCTCGGCCTGATCGAATCCGACGCGCCGCTGCCGCCCGGCGAGACCCGCGCCAGCCAGGACGTGATTCGCCAGTACGAGGACGCCAAGGAAGAGATTCCGGACGAACTACTGCCGGAGAACCAGGACGATGCCCGCGAGGATCTGGATAGCGAGGCCGAGGCCGGCGGCGGCGACCGCTCCTGGTTCAGCTACATGACCTTCGGCCTGTTCGACTGACACTCGACCCGCCGAGACCAAGGGGAGGCCAAGGCCTCCCCTTTTTCATGCCGCCGCACGGGAATGCCGCGGACCTGCTGCGCTGCACCGGCACACTTGGCTAAACTGCGCCTTTGCCCACGAGAAGAGCCCATCATGTTCCGTCTGCTGTTCTGGATCGCCGTGATCGCCGCAGCCGTCTGGCTGTGGCGCCGCCTCAAGCGCCCCAACGCCGCCAGCGGCGCGACGCCGACGCCGGACGACCCGACGCCCATGGTGCGCTGCGCCCAGTGCGGCGTGCATGTGCCACGCGACAAGGCCCTGCCCCAAGGCGAGCGCTGGTACTGCAGCCGAGCCCACCTGGAACAGGACAGCCCGCGGCAGTGAGCACGGAAGAACTGGCCCTGGGCGGCATCCCCGGCCGCCGCATCCTGCGCCTGTACAACCTGTACCGGGCCACGGTCGGCCTGGCCCTGGTCATCCTGATCTCCAGCCAGCTGGACCGCGAGCTGCTGGACCTGGCCCATGCCGAGCTGTTCCGCTACGGCAGCTGGAGTTACCTGATACTCAATGTGCTGCTGGCTGTGCTGGTGCAGCGGCCGCGTCATCTGGCGCAAATTTTCGCCCTGGCCCTGCTCGACGTGCTGCAGCTGTGCGCCCTGTTCTACGCGGCCGGCGGCACGCCCAGCGGCATCGGCAACCTGCTGGTGGTGGCTGTGGCCATCGCCAACATCCTGCTGCGCGGGCGCATCGGCCTGCTGATCGCCGCCGTGGCCGCCATCGGCATGCTCAGCCTGACCTTCTACCTGAGCCTCCATCGCCCCGCCGCGACCTCCCAGTTCGTCCAGGCCGGCGCGCTCGGCGCCCTCAGCTTCGCCGCGGCGATCTTCCTCCAGGGCCTGACCCACCGCCTGCAGCAGAGTGAGAGCCTGGCCGAGCAGCGCGCGGTCGACGTCGCCAGCCTGGAGGAGCTCAATGCCCTGATCCTGCAGCGCATGCGCACCGGCATCCTGGTGCTGGACAAACAGCACCGGGTCCTGCTGGCCAACCAGGGCGCGCTGAACATGCTCGGCCGCAGCAAGCTGGAGAACAAGGTGCTCGACCCCTTCTGCCCGCAGCTGGTGCAACGCCTGCAACAATGGCAGCACAACCCCACCCTGCGCCCGCAGAGCCTGCAGTCCGTGCCCGACGGCCCGCTGCTGCAGCCGAGCTTCGTCCCCCTGCTGCGCGGCGAGGAGCAGCACACCCTGATCTTCCTCGAGGACATCTCGCAGATCACCCAGCAGGCTCAGCAGCTCAAACTCGCCTCCCTGGGCCGGCTGACCGCCGGCATCGCCCACGAGATTCGCAACCCGCTGGGCGCCATCAGCCACGCCGCCCAGCTGCTGCAGGAGTCCGAGGCCCTGGAGGGACCGGATCGACGCCTGGCGCAGATCGTCCAGGACCACTCGCGACGCATGAACCTGGTGATCGAGAACGTCCTGCAGCTGTCGCGCCGGCGCCAGGCAGAACCGCAGCTGCTCGATCTGAAATACTGGCTGCACCGCTTCGCCAGCGAGTTCCGCAGCACCCTGGCAGGCCCCGACCAGACCCTGCACCTGGAGGCCATCGGCGGCGGCCTGCAGACCCGCATGGACCCGCACCAGCTGACCCAGGTGCTGACCAACCTGGTGCAGAACGGTCTGCGCTACAGTGCGCAGAAGCACCAGCAGGGCCAGGTCTGGCTGAAACTCTATCGCGACAGCGAGAGCGACCTGCCGACCCTGGAGGTGCTGGACGATGGCCCCGGCGTGCCTCCGGACCAGGAGCAGCACATCTTCGAGCCCTTCTACACCACCGACAACAAGGGCACCGGCCTGGGTCTGTACATCTCCCGCGAACTGTGCGAAAGCAACCAGGCACGCCTCGACTATAAACCTCGCGCAGGTGGCGGCAGCTGCTTCCGCATCACCTTCGCCCACCCACGCAAGCTGAGCTGAACATGAGCACCCGGCAGAGAGCCTTGATCGTCGACGACGAGCCCGACATCCGCGAACTCCTGGAAATCACCCTGGGACGCATGAAGCTCGACACGCGCAGCGCGCGCAACGTCAAGGAAGCCCGCGAGTGGCTGGCGCGCGAGCCGTTCGACCTGTGCCTGACCGACATGCGCCTACCCGACGGCACAGGCCTGGAGCTGGTGCAGCATATCCAGCAGCGCCACGCCCAGGTGCCAGTGGCGATGATCACCGCCTACGGCAGCCTGGACACCGCGATCAATGCGCTGAAGGCCGGCGCCTTCGACTTCCTCACCAAGCCGGTGGACCTCGGCCGGCTGCGCGAGCTGGTGAGCACCGCCCTGCGCCTGCGCAGCGGCGAAGCCCTGGAAGGCGCGCAAGACTCCCGTCTGCTCGGTGAATCGCCGCCGATGAAGACCCTGCGCGGGCAGATCCAGAAACTGGCGCGCAGCCAGGCGCCGGTGTACATCAGCGGCGAGTCCGGCAGCGGCAAGGAACTGGTCGCGCGCCTGATCCACGAGCAGGGCCCGCGCGCGGACAAACCCTTCGTGCCGGTCAACTGCGGCGCCATCCCCTCGGAGCTGATGGAGAGCGAGTTCTTCGGCCACAAGAAGGGCAGCTTCACCGGTGCCATCGAGGACAAGCAGGGCCTGTTCCAGGCGGCCAACGGCGGCACCCTGTTCCTCGACGAGGTCGCCGACCTGCCGCTGGCCATGCAGGTCAAGCTGCTGCGCGCCATTCAGGAGAAGGCCGTGCGCGCCGTCGGCGGCCAGCAGGAAGTGGTGGTCGACGTGCGCATCCTCTGCGCCACGCACAAGGACCTGGCCGCCGAGGTGGCCGCCGAGCGTTTCCGCCAGGACCTGTTCTATCGCCTCAACGTCATCGAACTGCGCGTGCCGCCGCTGCGCGAGCGCCGCGAGGACATCCCACTGCTGGCCGGGACCATGCTCGAGCGCCTGGCCGAGGGTGGCCTGCCGGCCGCCAGGCTGAGTCCCGAGGCGCTGGACAAGCTCAAGTGCTACCGCTTTCCCGGCAACGTGCGCGAACTGGAGAACATGCTGGAGCGCGCCTACACCCTGTGCGAGAACGACCTGATCCAGGCCGACGACCTGCGCCTGGCCGACGCCGCACCCGCCGGCGAGGCGGGCGAAGCCTCGCTGGCGCAGATCGACAACCTCGAGGACTACTTGGAAGAGATCGAACGCAAGCTGATCATGCAGGCCCTGGAGGAGACCCGCTGGAACCGCACCGCCGCCGCTCAGCGCCTGGGCCTGACCTTCCGCTCCATGCGCTATCGCCTGAAGAAGCTGGGCATCGACTGAGCCTCAGCCCAGCCTTCCCGCCGGGGCATAGGGCGCCGGATCGACTATGGGCGCCTCGCCCAGCATCAGGTTCTTCAACAGTTCGCACGAGGCCGGCGCCAGCACCAGGCCGTTGCGATAGTGCCCGCAGTTCAACCACAGCCCTGGGTACTGCGGCACTTCGCCAATAAAGGGGATGCCCTCCGGTGAACCCGGGCGCAGGCCGGCCCAGTGCCCGACCACCTCGGCCTCGGCCAGTGCCGGCAACAGTTCCTCGGCGGAGGCCTTGAGGCTGGCCAGGGCGACCTCGGTCGGCGTCTTGTCGAAACCCGCGTGCTCCAGGGTGCTGCCGATCAGGATGTGGCCGTCCTTGCGCGGAATCGCGTAGCGCCCCCTGGCCAGCACCATGGCCGGCAGGAAATCCTCGGCGCACTTGTACAGAATCATCTGCCCCTTGACCGGCTCGACCGGCAGATCGAGCCCCAGCGGCGCCAGCAACTGGCCGCTCCAGGCGCCGGCGGCGAGCACCACCCGCGCCGCGCGAACCTCGGCAGACTCCAACGTGACCCCCGCGACGCGCCCGCCTTCGCAGAGAAAACCCCGCACCTCGCTGCGCTCGAGCAGGGTCACGTTGCTCATGGCCCGCAGCGTCGCACGCAGAGCCTTGAGCAGCCGCGGATTGCGCACATTGGCGACTCCCGGCATATAGATGGCCGAGGCGAAGCCACCGCCCAGCGCAGGTACCACTTCACGCACCTCCTCCAGGGCGACCCTGCGCACGTCGCGCGACTCTCGCCGCGCCCAGTCCAAGGCCTCCCGCTCATCCGGCAGGTCCAGCCAGTAGAGGCCGCTGGCGTGGACCTCCGGATCGACTCCCGTGCCAGCGAGCAACTGGCTGGCAAGCTCGGGGTAATAGTCTTGCGACCAGCGAGCCAATGCCCACACGGCCGCGTCATAGCGCCACGGATAAAGGGGGGAAACTATGCCCCCGCCCGCCCAGGACGACTCGCTTCCAGCCACAGTCCGCTCCAGCACGACCACCGGCTCACCGGCCCTGGCCAGTTCCAAGGCGCCGAGCAGCCCCATGACTCCGCCACCCACCATCAGGGTGGAGTTCGACTTCACTGCGCCATCCTCCCGAGACAAAAAAGGGGAGCCGCGCTCCCCTTGCTTTCAGTCCAGCTAGCGTCGCCAGCAGACTGCATTGCGTCCAGTGCCAGAGCCCTGCTCGCCAAGCTGATTGATACTGAGCGCCTTACACTCATCGCCTGCCATTATGCCCCCAGTAACGGCAGTGGCATTGATCACAAAAGCGGTAGCGGATGTTTTTTCCTTATCAACGGCAATATTGTACACAGCCGCGCCCGTGGTCGGGCTCTGGGCGTTTATCGGCGCGTTCTCATAGGTGCCGTTCTGCGAGTAGAACCGCTCCATGAGCTGGGCGTTTTCCAGCATGACCGCCGCCACTTCCGCCCGGCGGGTCTTTCTCACATGCTCGCTGTAACTGGGGTAGGCGATCGCGGCAAGAATGCCGACGACGGCGACCGCGATCATCAGTTCGATAAGCGTGAATCCGTTGCGTTTCATCTAGTAAGCCCTTACTGCAATTGACGCCACATGATGCGCCGCGACTGAGCGATGCCACCGCACTGCCCATTGTTCACTTCGCCACACTCATCCACGACCTGCACCTCGCCTGTCGACTTGAGAATGTACTTACCCTGAGTTTTCTTCTCGCTGCCTGCATCGATGATCACCGGCAAACCTGGCAATCCATCTTCGATTGCCAGCCCGGATACACGGGTATCCTTGTTATCAACGACCCCGTCGCCATTTGTATCAAGTACCGAGTAAGTCAGCATGGCGCCGGACATTGCATTCAGCTCGACCAGTTTGCCACTACCCGTGCTCTCGCAGGGGTCACCCGCATCCACCTTGGCGGTCACGAAGATGACCCGGCCCATGGTGGTCTGCGCCGGATAGATGACCCTTTCGCCGTCGCGACTGCTACCCAGAGCGAGCGGCAGATACCAACCTTGCTGGCTCTCCCAGTCGACCTTGTTTTCCGTGGTTGTGAAATAGGTCTGAGTCTTGCCGTTGGCCGTGATGTCCACCGCGGAAACGAAGGCTTGAGCCTGCAAGGAACTGCTGCTCACGGTTCCGCTGGAGTCAGGCTTATCCCAGATGGCATAGAAGGTCTGCAGTTCGGTGCTCAGCTTGTCGTTGGCCTCCATCAACTTGCCGGTGCCAAACAGCACCAGATGCCCCCCTTTAGCCTCATGCTCCATCACCAGAGGCCTGGCCGTGATGGGGTGATCGGCACCCGCAGCAAACAACGGGCTTCCGGAGTTGGCCACGGCAGCCGCGCCGCCCGACATATCGATCTCCCAGAGATTGCCGCGCAGGTCTCCGGCATAGACCTTCTGCACCTGATACTGGGCATTCACCACCATCTGCGGCGAGGAGAGACCATTCGGCGCCGAGCCTAAAGCATTATCGTCCACGACCAGCTCCTGAATCAGCTGCCCGGTCGACAGATTAACCACATAGAGGGAGGCCTTGCCCAGATGGCTGCCATAGCCGTTGCCAAAGATGGCCACCCACTGATTGCTCGCATTCCTGGCCACCAGCGGCCTGGAGTAGGTGTACCCCAGATTGTTCCAGGCATTGCTCGGAGTGGAGGTTGCAGGTGCCGTGACCTCCCACAGCGCATTAATGCTGTTGTCTCCCGCCGAGAACAACTTGACTGCGAACATGCTCTTGCCACCGCCACCCATGCCGGCAACGGCCACGGTAGACCAGGTCGAGTTCACTTCCGCATCCGCGACTGTGATGCCGCCGTCCACCATGAACTTGTGCTTACCGCTGGTGGCGTAGTCGGTGGCGGCCACAGTACGCAGCTGCGGGAACACACTGGAGGGCATGTAGCCATAGCGGTGCCCACCGGTCTCGGCGTCGATCACATGGAAGAAGCCATCGTTGCTATTCACCAGCAGGCTATTGGTCATGCCTGCCTTGGCCGCAATGAAGCTGTCGTAGGAGGTCGACCCCGAGACATCGCTAGCCAGTCGCTCGGTCGAGGTCATCCGCTCCAAGGTGGAGTTGATGATGTCGCCCAGCAGCACGGTTCGGCTGCGCAGCCCGGTGACGGCTGTTCCTTTAGTCCATTCGACCAACTGGCTTCCCGTCACCCCCGAAGGCAAGCCGGCATCGAGCGTGGCCTGCTGCGCCGCCGACACGCTGGCATAGGAGAGCGCCACCACGCTATTGGTGGCCGTGTTGTAGGTCTGATAGCTGGCGCCGTTATTGCCCGGAGTGATGGTGCCGTCGGTGGTCCAGACACGCGCCAGCAGACGCCCGGTAGTAGGGCTCAGCGAGTAGGCCTCGACGGTGCCGCGCCAATCCGCAGGGTCATAGAGGGTCTTGTAGTAGCGGGTCGCGGTGGTCAGGCTGGTGGAGCTGGAGGCGCCCGCACCGCCAGACCCTGCCTGGGCACTGATTTCATTCAGCGCCTGAGTGAGAGCGTTGCTCAAGCCTGCACTATCGTTGGCGGTGTAGTACTTGCCTCGGCCATAGTACGCCGCGTCCTTCAGCATCTGGTTGTCCAGAGCAAAGCCTACCGTGTAGGTTTTAATATTCTGCTGCTTGAATGCCGAACTCTGGAAGCTCTTCCCTGCCTTATCCAGAACACTCGCCGTCGGGCGGATATCGATGTCGTAGGCAAATTTCGCGATGTCGTCCAGGTAATAGGTCGAGCCCTCGCTTCCGATCGAAAGAGAAGAGTCACCATCGGAATAGGGATTGGGCGAGGCGGGACTCAGCCCATCCCAGTCGGGCAGGTTATCGGTTCCCGCCACCGCGGGGTTGTCACGAGCCGGGTCGGTGGAGCTCTTGAAGAACTTGGAGTCGTAAGTAGGTGCACCATCTGTCACTACAATCCCGAAGTTCTTCTGACAGCGATACTGCACCTGCT
This sequence comes from Pseudomonas sp. CAU 1711, assembly GCF_039888625.1. NCBI lineage: Bacteria > Pseudomonadati > Pseudomonadota > Gammaproteobacteria > Pseudomonadales > Pseudomonadaceae > Pseudomonas > Pseudomonas sp. CAU 1711. The sequence continues at coordinate 230,292 of NZ_JBDQQT010000006.1, read as the reverse complement.
CGGAAATATCGGAAGGCGCCGCATTATAGGAGCTGTCGAGCCCCCGATAATAACGCACCACGTCATAATAGGCCTCAGACAGGGGCGTCCAGGTGGCGCTGTACAGCGAATTGATCTGGCTATCCAGGGTCGCTTTCGTCGCCCCCAGACCAGACTGGATGATCCCCCCCTGCTGCGAGTATGTCTCCCCCGTGCTACCGAAAGCCGTACCGCCAGGCTGAAAAGTCGCCAAGCCAAAGCGAACACCGGTTATGTTATCCGCGATGATTTGCTTGGCGACAGTCTTGGCAACCCCCATGCGATGCGTCGTGGGGATGTCCGCTGCCTTGACGGTCCCGGCCAGCAGGCCCTGGACAAGATATTCCAGATAGTTCTTCGGCAATCTGGCATCGTCCGCCGTGGAACCCGACGAATTGGTCTGCACTTTTTCCGGGAAAGGAATACAGACTGTCTGCGCCGAGCTGCCGGGGTAGTAGACGGTTTTCTTGCCGGACTTGAACTCGTTCTTTGCCCCCAGGCGATAGTAGCCGCTGACACAACCGCCCTGGGCCACGGAGCCATGCCCCGTGAGCGCGGCGGTGTCGTTCCAGTGGCTTGTCTCGGTCACGTTGCAAGAGGTGCCGGCCTTGCAGTACATGGCCGTCGGATAATCCGTTTTCGCGTCGTATCCCGAGTGGAAAAGCACCGTATCCATACTGCCCGAGTTGTCCAGCAACAACATCACATTCGGTGCAACTGCGGCCGTGCTCAACAAAGGGGCCTGAAAAGGCGTGAATGCATAAACCGGAGCAGCCACATAAGCGGCCAGCAGAGCGCCAGCCAGTAAGGATGCCAATCTGGGCTTGGCCTTCCTGCCCTTATCGTTTGACAGCGACATCATTAATCCCTCTTAGATACTCAGTTGCTGTGCGCATAAATACTTTCGAGCGCAGTCCGGGCATTACCCTTTGTGGCGACAGCGGTTACCCGGTAGAGCATGACGCTGGAGCCATTCTGAACATTCACCGCATTGCTGGAGGTGCCGAGTTGCTGCAGCTTATAAACCCCACCACCGGATGCAGTCTTCCACACATCGCAGGCCCCCGATCCCTCGGTCAGGTCCCCCGAAAAATCCGGAACACGACAGTTATCGCCCGTGCAGGTTGTGCATGCCGCCAACGCGCTCTCATTGGCTGGAGCGGCGATAAAGTTCTCGCCCTCGCGCAAGGCGCGCTCCGCCAACTGGAACGTTTCGTTCTTGATCTTGACATTACCGGCCATCTTCTCCTGCAGGCCGGCATTCTGCATCGCGGCCACGCCGATAATGGTCAGCAGCAGAAGGAATATCAGGCTGACAAACAGCGCCATACCATCTTGTCTCTTCATGGTTTCGCCCCTAAGGAAGTCGGTTGCGCAATGCGGCAACCGCCGAATAACTCTGAGCGGCCGCCTTACCATTAGGGTCGGCCAGGGTCATCCTGATGCGCACGCTACGGATCAGGCTCGGGTCCGCCACGCTGGTCGCATAGCTGCCGGAGGCGTATGCGCTGTCGCTGCTTGCCGCCAGCCCAAAGCTCACGGCGAAGCTGGTAACCCCGGAGATCAGCGGCTGGAAACTACCACTGCCGCTATTGCGCACGGATAACGTCTGCGCATTATCATCGTACTGATACTCCACCTGGCGAATGGGAAAGGCCATTTCCCCCGCAGCGGGATTGGCCGCGCCGGGCTTAACGGTACCCGCCGTTCGGCAATCGGTTGTCAGCGTCCAGTCGGCTTCGGCAGAGGAGGACGAGCCCGAGGTCGCACTGGCGGTAATAATGCTGAGCGTACTGCCGTTCCATTGGATGGGATCGGCAAAGGCTGCCGGCACGTCAGCGACCGAGCCGGAGTTCAGCGACAGGCAGCCAAACATGCCTGCCATGCGCAGTTCCTGGGTGATACGCGACAGGGCATAGCGCGCATCTTCCTGCAGCCGTGCCGAAGCATCCTGTGCTTCATATGTTTGCTTAGAGCTGACGAATATCTGGGTGATACCCAGCACCACCAAGAGACCGAGGACAAGGGCAACCATGACCTCGACCAGACCAAACCCCGACTGATTAGGCTTCATGTTCGGCATCACTCATTCGCAACATCGGTGGTAATCGAAAAACTGCCTGTTGCATCTGCCTTTCTCGCGGCCTTCGCTTCCGACCAGCTGATACTGACCGTCACCGTGCTACCAGCAACGGTGATGCTGCCGTTACTGCCCGGCAGGCTCTGGACATTGGTCGCGAAGTCGGTCAGGTCGTCAGCTTGCAGGCCCGAGACAGACACAGTGTCATCCGTGCTGTTCAGAACGTAGTCACTCAAATTATCTGGATCGGCGTTGGCCCGGATGCGATCCAGAATGTCGTACGCAATGAAACTGGCCTGCGAGGTGTAGACGGCGCTATTGGTGTACTTGAGCGCGTTCAACTGCAACGCCGCGGCCCCCAGCACCCCGATGGCACTGATAAAGACCGCAATCATCACCTCGAGCAGGGTGACGCCAGATTGTGAATGACGCATTTGCACGCCCATCAGTTGCACCCCGCTCCGACCTGAATCCGCCCGCTAAGGCAAACCGCCACGACCCGGGACTGGCCGCCACGGGCATAGGTGAACGCCACCGCCTTGTCCGGCGAGCTCAGCCCGCCGAAACTATTGAATTCGATGGAGTCAATGTCATTCTCCTCCATCACCTGAGCCCCGGCCGACATCGCCGGAATGGTGCGAAGAACCGTCCCATCTGAGCTCTGCTGGATACTGATGCCATTCGCCCAGCCTGTGGCTTGCCCATCGGCCGGCACTACCTCCACCGCCTGACTGCGATTGATTGCCTCGAGCCGCCCATAGTTCAGGGCCTTGGCCAGATCATTCACCTCGGTGCTCGCCCGCGAGCGCTCGAATACCCCCTTGAACGCCGGTAGCGCCAGCGCCGCCAGCACCGCCACCACCACGAGAGTGACCATCAGTTCGATCATGGTGAAGCCATTTACATATCGCCGCATTGCTGCTCCCTCTTTGCTGCGTGGGACTATATCCATCCAGCCGCGAGCGAACAGGGCGCAGAGGATATACGGTCGGATTTATACCCTCAGTGAATAGCGGCGATATGCCATAGACCACAGCTTCATCAGATCGCCTTGCGCGCGCGAGCGCCCGATCTATAGTCAAACCGCCCACCTAATCCAGGGACGGATTAAGCATGCGCAACACCGGATTCAGCCTTCTCGAGATGCTGACAGCACTCGCCGTGGCCGCCGTATTGACCCTCATCGCCATCCCGCTGATCGATGAGCTGCTTGCGAGACAAAGGACCAGCACGGCACTGCGGAGCTTTACCGACAGCCTGAAATACGCCAGAACGCACGCCGTTTTACACCAGACGGGCGTGACGATGCGCGCGCAGCAGCAGGATGACTGGGGGGCCGGCTGGCTGGTCTTCGAAGACCCCAATCACAACGCGCGACATGACAGCGAGGAAAAAACCCTGCTGCAGAGAATTCCGGGCGAGGGCCTGGTGATACGCGGCAACCGCCCCGTGTCCAGCTATATACACTTCAATATGCTGGGCGAGCCGCAGCTGACCGGAGGCGGCTTCCAGGCCGGGACAGTGACCATCTGCTCCCCTCATGCCCCCGAGAAGCACTCCCAGCTGATCATGGCCAGGAGCGGCAGGCTCCGTCTCAGCAGCAAGATTGCTTCGTCCTGCCCATGATCACAGGCTGCGAACTCGAAGCTCCTTGGGCATCGAGAAAGTGATGTTCTCCGGCCGCCCCTCCAACTCCTCGGCGCCGACCGCGCCCCACTCGCGCAGCTGCTCGACCACGCTACGCACCAGCACCTCCGGTGCCGAGGCGCCGGCGGTAACGCCGACACACTGCGCCGAGTCGAACCACTCGCGGCGCAGGTCCTCGGCCCCGTCGATCAGGTAGGCGGGCGTGTTCATGCGTTCGGCCAGCTCGCGCAGGCGGTTGGAGTTGGAGCTGTTGGGGCTGCCGACCACCAGTACCACGTCGCACTCGGACGCCAGTTGCTTGATCGCATCCTGGCGGTTCTGGGTGGCGTAGCAGATATCGTCCTTGCGCGGGCCGCCGATAGCGGGGAACTTGGCGCGCAGGGCGTCGATGACCTTGCTGGTATCGTCCATCGACAGGGTGGTCTGGGTGACGAAAGCGAGGTTCTCGGGGTGGCGTACCTGCAGCGCCGCCACATCGGCTTCGTCCTCGACCAGGTAGATAGCGCCGCCGTTGCGGGCATCGTACTGGCCCATGGTGCCTTCCACTTCCGGATGGCCCTCGTGGCCGATGAGGATGCATTCGCGGCCGTCGCGACTGTAGCGGGCGACCTCCATGTGCACCTTGGTCACCAGCGGGCAGGTGGCGTCGAACACCTTGAGGCCCCGGCGCTCGGCCTCCAGGCGCACAGCCTGGGACACGCCGTGAGCGCTGAAGATGACGATGGTGTCATCCGGCACCTGGTCCAGTTCCTCGACAAACACGGCGCCGCGCGCGCGCAGGTCCTCGACCACGAACTTGTTGTGCACCACTTCATGGCGCACGTAGATCGGCGCACCGAACACCTCGAGGGCACGGTTGACGATCTCGATGGCGCGGTCGACGCCGGCGCAGAAGCCGCGGGGGTTGGCGAGTTTGATCTGCATGCGGGGAATCTCGGTACGCGATGGACTGAGTGTACGCCCGGATCAGGCCGGGCGTACCTCGATGATTTCCACATCGAAGCTGAGCCGCTTGCCGGCCAGCGGATGGTTGAAGTCGATGGTCACCTGCTGCTCGTCGAAGGCCTTGACCACCCCCGGCAGCTCCGCATTGGCCGCATCGTTGAAGATGATCAGCAGCCCCTCGGACAGCTCCATATCCTGGAACTGGCTGCGCGGCATCAGCTGCACATTCTGCGGGTTGGGCTGGCCGAAGGCGTTCTCCGGCTCGATCTGCAGGCTGCGCTTGTCGCCGGCCTTGAAACCGTAGAGCGCGGCCTCGAAACCCGGCAGCAGGTTGCCATCGCCGACCCTGAAGGTGGCCGGCTGCTTATCGAAAGTGGTATCGACCACATCGCCATTTTCCAGCTTGAGGGCGAAATGCAGGGTGACTTCCTTGTCCGGCCCGACACGCAGATCAGTCATGGGCGGGTTCTCCGGACTTCTTGCTCTTGAACATGTCCAGCGCCAGCATCACGGCGCCGACGGTGATACCGCTATCGGCCAGATTGAAGGCCGGGAAGTAGTAGCGGTTCTGCCAGTGCACCAGGATGAAGTCGACCACATGGCCGAGCACGACACGGTCGTACAGGTTGCCCAGCGCACCACCGAGGACCATGGCCAGGGCAATGGCCAGCCAGGTCTCGTCGGCTTTCAGGCGCTTCATCCACACCACCAGCACGGCGCTGACGCCGATGGCGATGGCGGCGAAGAACCAGCGCTGCCAACCGGACTCGCCGGCCAGGAAACTGAAGGCGGCGCCGCGGTTATAGAGGTGGGTCCAATCGAAATAACCGTCGATCACCACCACCCGCTGGCCATATTCCAGCACCTGCAGCACCACCTGCTTGCTGCCCTGATCGAGCACGAATACCAGCACGGCCAGCCACAACCAGGCCAGACGACCGAAGCGCGAGGCGTCAGACATGCTTGCGCACCTCGCCTTCACCTTCGATGTTGCTGATGCAGCGACCGCACAGCTCCGGGTGGCCGGCATGGCTGCCGACATCCGCCACGAAGTTCCAGCAACGGCCGCACTTGGCATGGGCCGACTTGACGATCTTCAGCTTCAGCCCCGGCACTTCGGTGGCCACCGCATCGGCCGGTGCATCGGCCAACGGCGCGACGCTGGCGGCAGAGGTGATCAGGGCGAAACGCAGCTCGTCGTCGAGCTTGGCCAGGGCCTGCTGCAGCGCCTCGTCGCCATACAGGGTGACCTCGGCCTGCAGGTTGCCGCCGATGGCCTTGCTGTTGCGCAGATTCTCCAGCTCCTTGTTGACCGCGGCGCGCACCTCGCTGAGCTGCTCCCAGTAGGCGCGATCCAGCTCGAAGCCCTGCGGCAGGCGGTCGAGGCCCTCGTACCAGGTATTCAGCATCACCGACTCATTGCGCTCGCCCGGCAGGAACGACCAGATCTCGTCGGCGGTGAAGGCCAGGATCGGCGCAATCCAGCGCACCAGCGCCTCGGCGATATGGTACTGCGCGCTTTGGCAGGAGCGGCGCGCCGCGCTGTCGGCGGCGGTGGTGTACTGACGATCCTTGATCACGTCCAGGTAGAAGCCGCCCAGCTCCTGCACGCAGAAGTTGTGCACCTTGGAGTAGACGTTCCAGAAGCGGTACTCGGCATAGGCCTCGATGATCTCGGCCTGCAGGCGCGCGGCGGCGTCCACCGCCCAGCGGTCGAGGTCGAGCATCTGCGCAGCCGGCAGCAGATCCTTGGCCGGGTCGAAGTCGCCGAGGTTGGCCAGCAGGAAGCGCATGGTGTTGCGGATGCGTCGGTAGGCGTCGGCGCTGCGTTGCAGGATGACCTTGGACACGGCCATCTCGCCGGAGTAGTCGGTGGCCGAGACCCACAGGCGCAGGATATCGGCGCCCAGGCTGTCGGTGACCTCCTGCGGGGCGATCACGTTGCCCAGCGACTTGGACATCTTGCGGCCGTTCTCGTCCACGGTGAAGCCGTGAGTCAGCAGCGCCTTGTAGGGCGCGTGGCCGTCGATGGCGCAGCCGGTCAGCAGGGACGAGTGGAACCAGCCGCGGTGCTGGTCGGAGCCCTCCAGGTAGAGGTCGGCGCGCGGGCCGACTTCGTGGCCCAGCGGGTGCGAGCCGCGCAGCACGTGCCAGTGGGTGGTGCCGGAGTCGAACCAGACGTCCAGGGTGTCGCCGATCTTGTCGTAGTCGGCCGCTTCGCTGCCGAGCAGCTCGGCGGGGTCGAGCTTGAACCAGGCCTCGATGCCCTCGGCCTCGACGCGCTGGGCCACCTGCTCCATCAGCTCGGCCGTGCGCGGGTGCAGCTCGCCCGTGGCCTTGTGCAGGAAGAACGGAATCGGCACGCCCCAGTTGCGCTGGCGCGAGATGCACCAGTCCGGGCGCCCGGCGATCATGCCGTGCAGACGCGCCTGGCCCCAGGCCGGGACGAACTGGGTCTGCTCGATGGCGCTCAGGGCCCGCTGGCGCAGGGTGCTGCCGTCGCTGGCCTGGGTGTCCATGCCGACGAACCACTGTGCAGTGGCACGGTAGATCAGCGGGGTCTTGTGCCGCCAGCAGTGCATGTAGCTGTGCTGGATGCTCTCGTGCTTGAGCAGCGCACCGACTTCGCCGAGCTTCTCGACGATGGCCGGGTTGGCCTTCCAGATAAACTGGCCGCCGAAGAACGGCAGGTCGGCCACGTACACGCCGTTGCTCTGCACCGGGCTGAGGATGTCGTCGTTGTGCATGCCGTACTGCTTGCAGGTACGGAAGTCGTCCTCGCCGTAGGCCGGCGCGGAGTGCACCACGCCGGTACCGGCGCCCAGCTCGACGTACTCGGCCAGGTACACCGGCGAGAAGCGCTGGTACAGCGGATGGCGGAAGCGGATGTGTTCCAGCGCGGCGCCCTGGCAGGTACCCAGCACCTGGCCCTGCAGGCCGTAGCGTTGCAGGCAGGCCTCGACCAGCTCCTCGGCCAGCACCAGCAGGCGCTCGCCGGTGTCGACCAGGGCGTAGTTGAATTCGGGGTGGACGTTCAGCGCCTGGTTGGCCGGAATGGTCCAGGGCGTGGTGGTCCAGATCACGATGGCGGCGGGCTTGCCCAGCTCGCGCAGGCCGAAGGCGGCGGCCAGCTTGGCGGCGTCCTCGACCGGGAAGGCCACGTCGATGGCGTCGGACTTCTTGTCCTGGTACTCCACCTCGGCCTCGGCCAGCGCCGAGCCGCAGTCGAAGCACCAGTTGACCGGCTTCAGGCCCTTGAACACGAAGCCCTGTTTGACCATTTCGGCCAGCGCGCGGATCTCGCCGGCCTCGTTGGCGAAGGCCATGGTCTTGTAGGGGTTGTCCCACTCGCCGAGCACGCCGAGGCGGATGAAGTCGGCCTTCTGCCCCTCGATCTGCTCGCCGGCGTAGCTGCGGCAGCGCTCGCGGGTCTGGTCGGCGGGCTGGTTCTTGCCGAAGGTGGTCTCCACCTTGTGCTCGATCGGCAGACCATGGCAGTCCCAGCCCGGCACGTAGGGAGCGTCGAAGCCGGCCAGGGTCTTGGAACGGACGATCATGTCCTTGAGGATCTTGTTGACCGCGTGACCGATATGGATGTTGCCGTTGGCGTAGGGCGGGCCGTCGTGCAGGATGAACTTCGGCCGGTTCGCGCCGATCTCCCGCAGCTTCTGGTACAGGCCGATGCTGTCCCAGCGCGCCAGGGTCTGCGGCTCGCGCTGCGGCAGGCCGGCTTTCATCGGGAAGGCAGTATCCGGGAGGTTCAGCGTGGCTTTGTAGTCGGTCATCTCAGGCTCTTCGATCAGTCAAGCGGTTGGCCAAGCCAGTAGGCCCGGGCGGCGGCGACATCCGCGTCTATCGCCGTCTTCAGCGCCTCCAGGGAGGCGAATCGCTGCTCGTCGCGCAGCTTGTGGTGGAACTCCACCCTCAGGCGCTGGCCATACAGGTCGCCAGCGTATTCCAGCAGATGCACTTCCAGGTGCGGGCTGCCGTCCCCTGCTACCGTCGGGCGCTGGCCGATATTGGCCACGCCATGCAGGCGCCGTCCCTGGTGCAGCGAACTGACCAGGAACACGCCCTGCAGCGGCGGCTTGCGCCGCTTGAGCTGCACGTTGGCGGTCGGCGTGCCGAGCTGGCGCGCCAGCTTCTGCCCGTGCAGCACGCGCCCGACCAGCGCGTAGGGCCGCCCAAGCAGGCGCTCGGCCAGTTCCAGCTCGCCGGCCTGCAGGGCCTGGCGCACGCGGGTGCTGCTGATGCGCTCGCCATCCAGCTCGACGGTCAGCGCGGCTTCGACGCTGAAGCCCTGCTGCGCGCCGGCCTGCACCAGGAAGTCGAAATCGCCACTGCGCCCGGCGCCGAAGCGGAAGTCGTCGCCGACCTCCAGGTGCTGCACGCGCAGGCCCTCGACCAGCACCTGACGGACGAACTCGGCGGCCGACAATTCGCGCAGGCGCCGATTGAAGGCCAGGCACAGGACCAGATCGACGCCCTCACCGGCCAGCAACTCGAGCTTCTCGCGCAGACGGGTCAGCCGTGCCGGCGCCGTGTCCGGGGCGAAGAACTCGCGCGGCTGCGGCTCGAAGATCACCACGCAGCTGGGCACGCCCAGCTCGAGCGAACGCTCGCGCAGGCGCGCCAGAATGGCCTGATGGCCGCGGTGCACCCCATCGAAGTTACCGATGGTGGCAACGCAGCCCCGGCTCAACGGACGCAGATTGTGAAGACCTCGGACCAGCTGCATAGCATGCTACTTGCTTACAAAGTGGTCGATTATACGCACAGGCGCCCGCCGGCGACAGGCGAAGCCATCGCCATCAGCGCACCGAGCGACGGGCGAAATCCCGCGGACGGAAGCCGAGCAGTGCGAGCATGGCGAAATAGGTCAGCGCTCCGGCACTGACCAGCACGCCGAGGCGCAGCAGCCGCCAGGGCATGTCGCCCTCGCCCCAGGCCGGCATCTGCGCCATCACCAGCAGCAGAACCCCGGCCATCGCCGCCACGGCCAGCAGCAGCTTGGCGAGGAACTTCGCCCAGCCCGGCTGCGGCAGGTACATGCGCCGCTGCCGCAACTGCCAGTAGAGCAGGCCGGCGTTGAGGCAGGCCGCCAGGCTGATCGCCAGCGCCAGGCCGGCGTGGCGCAGATCGAGGACGAAGACGAACAGGGCGTTCATCGCCTGGGTCGCCAGCAGGCTGACGATGGCGATGCGCACCGGTGTCTTGATGTTCTGCTGAGCATAGAAGCCGGGCGCGAGGATCTTCACCAGGATCAGCGCCAGCAGGCCGACCGAGTAGGCCACCAGCGCCTGCTCGGTCATCTGCGCGTCGTGGGCGGTGAACTTGCCGTACTGGAACAGCGAGACGATCAAGGGTTCGGCGATCAGCGCCAGCGCCAGTGTGCAGGGCAGCGCCAGCAGGAAACACAGACGCAGGCCCCAGTCGAGCAGCCGCGAGTATTCCTCGCGATCGGCGCTGGCATAGGTCTTGGCCAGCGCCGGCAGCAGGATGGTACCCAGGGCCACGCCGAGCACCCCGGAAGGCAGCTCCATCAGGCGGTCGGCGTAGTACATCCAGGACACCGAGCCGGCGACCAGCAGGGAGGCGAACACGGTGTTGATGATCAGCGAGATCTGACTCACCGAAACGCCGAAGATCGCCGGCCCCATCTGCTTGAGCACCCGCCACACGCCGCTGTCGCGCAGGTTGAGACGCGGCAGCACCAGCATGCCGATGCGTTTTAGCGCCGGCAGCTGCCAGAGCAGCTGGGCCAGGCCGCCGACCAGCACCGCCCAGCCGAGGGCCATGATCGGCGGGTCGAAATAGGGCGCCAGCCAAACCATGAACACGATCATGCTGAGATTGAGCAGGGTCGGCACGAAGGCCGGCACCGAGAAACGGTTCCAGGTATTGAGCACCGCACCGGCCAGCGATGACAGCGAGATCAACAGGATGTAGGGAAAGGTCACCCGCAACAGATCGACAGTCAGGGCGAAACGCTCGGGCTCGTCGACGAAGCCCGGCGCGCTGATCCAGACGATCCAGGGCGCGGCGAGGATGCCGAGCAGACTGACCAGCGCCAGCACCAGGGTCAGCAGGCCGGCGACGTAGGCCAGGAAGGTGCGGCTGGCCTCCTCGCCCTGCTGGGTCTTGTATTCCGCCAGGATCGGCACGAAGGCCTGGGAGAAGGCGCCCTCGGCGAAGATGCGGCGTAGCAGGTTGGGTAGCTTGAAGGCGACGACGAAGGCGTCGGAAGCCGCGCCGGCGCCGAAGACGCGCGCGATCAGAGTGTCGCGAACGAAGCCCAGCACGCGCGAGAGCATGGTCAGAGAGCTGACGGCGGCCAGGGATTTGAGCAGGTTCATGCGGTGCCGGAAGCGGGAGGAGAAAGGTCGAGGAGTGTAACCAGCCGCCGCTGGTCAGGCCAGCAGATCGCGGCGCCGACGCACTTGACATAGCCTTCGCGCGCCGGCATGATTCGCGGCCTTAATTTGTTTGCTATCCCCCCAGTTTTCGAGGAGCTTGACGGTGGCCAATACACCTTCTGCCAAAAAACGCGCAAAACAGGCTGAGAAGCGTCGTAGCCATAACGCCAGCCTGCGCTCCATGGTTCGTACCTACATCAAGAACGTGGTCAAGGCTATCGACGCCAAGGACCTCGCCAAGGCGCAGGCCGCCTACACCCTGGCCGTTCCGGTCATCGACCGCATGGCCGACAAGGGCATCATCCACAAGAACAAGGCCGCTCGTCACAAGAGCCGCCTGAACGGCCACATCAAGGCGATGGCTACCGCCGCCTGATTGGTTGTGTTCTTGAAAAACCGGCCCCAGGGCCGGTTTTTTATTGCCCGCAGAAACACGAGAGCGGAGTCTGCCCCCGACTTCTCGACCTAGCGAACCGGCCAGGGCAGGATCGGAATGGCCGTCACCGCATTCTGCGGACTGCCCTCGATCACCCGGTCGCTGTACACCAGATAGACCAGGGTATTGCGCTGGCGATCGAAGAAGCGCACCACCTGCATGGTCTTGAACACCAGCGAAGTGCGCTCGCGGAACACCTCCTCGCCATCCTTGAGCTCACCACTGAAACGCACAGGCCCGACCTGACGACAGGCGATGGAGGCCTCGGCACGATCCTCAGCCAGCCCCAGGCCGCCCTTGACGCCGCCGGTCTTGGCCCGCGACAGGTAGCAGGTCACCCCTTCCACCTTGGGATCATCGAAGGCCTCGACCACTATCTTGTCGTTCGGTCCGAACCACTTGAACACGGTGGAAACCTCGCCGATCTGCTCCGCCCGCGCCAGCAGCGGCAGTGCCACGCACAGGCCCAGCAATCCCTTGGTGATGCGCATCGCGCCCTCCCGTCAGACCAGAATCAGATTATCCCGATGCACCAACTCCGGCTCATCGACGTAGCCGAGCAGCTTCTCGATGGCATCGGAGGGCCGACCGACTATCTTCTGCGCCTCCAGGGCACTGTAGTTGGCCAGGCCGCGCGCGATCTCGCGCCCGTCGGGCGCGACGCAGACCACCATCTCGCCACGGCGGAAACTGCCGCGCACCTCGCGCACGCCGACCGGCAGCAGACTCTTGCGATCGACGGTCAGTGCCTTGACCGCACCGGCATCCAGCACCAGGGTGCCGCGCGTCTGCAGATGCCCGGCCAGCCACTGCTTGCGCGCCGCCAGCAGGCCACGCTCGGGCGCCAGCAGGGTGCCCAGGCGCTCGCCCGCCTTGAGCCGGTCCAGCACGCGCTCGATGCGCCCACCGACGATGATAGTGTGCGCACCGGAGCGCGCCGCCAGGCGCGCCGCGCGCAGCTTGGTCTGCATGCCACCGCGCCCCAGGGCGCCGCCGGTACCGCCGGCCACCGAGTCCAGGGACGGATCGTCGGCGCGCGCCTCGCAGATCAGCTGGGCATCGGGGTTGCTGCGCGGATCGGCATCGAACATGCCGTCACGATCGGTGAGGATCACCAGCAGGTCGGCCTCGACCAGGTTGGCCACCAGCGCCGCCAGGGTGTCGTTGTCGCCGAAGCGGATCTCGTCGGTGACCACGGTGTCGTTCTCGTTGATCACCGGGATCACGCCGAGGTCGACCAGGGTACGCAGGGTGCTGCGGGCGTTCAGGTAGCGCTTGCGGTCGGACAGGTCGTCGTGGGTCAGCAGCACCTGGGCGGTATGCCCACCGTGCACGGCGAAACTCGACTCCCAGGCCTGCACCAGCCCCATCTGCCCCACCGCGGCGGCAGCCTGCAGCTCGTGAATGGCGCTCGGTCGCGCAGCCCAGCCGAGGCGACTCATGCCCGCCGCCACCGCACCGGACGACACCAGCACCAGCTCCACCCCCGCCTCGCGCAGGGCCATCATCTGCTCGACCCATACCGCCATGGCGGAACGGTCCAGGCCACGCCCATCGGCAGTCAGCAGCGCGCTACCGATCTTCACCACCCAGCGCCGCGCGCCGGTCACCTTGTCCCGCATGATGCCCTCTGCATTCAAGCCACTCGGCACAACGCCGCTGAAAAGCGGCGCTGCACGATACCCAGTCTCAGTCCCGGACGTAAATGATCTCGGGACCGTCTTCGTCATCGTCGAAGTCGTCCCAGTCATCGTCGTCGCCCACATCGTCGACGCTCTTCAGCCCCGCCTTGCGCAGGGCGCGCTTGTCGTCCAGCGCCTGCAGACGGGCGCGCGCCTCGTCCTCGATGCGCCGATCCAGCTCGGCCAGCTCGGCGGCGTATTCCTCGTCTTCCTCGATGCGCTCGGCGCGCTCGTCCATGTAGCGCATGATGGCCTGACTCAGCGCCTCGGTACCCTCGCGCTCCAGGGCGGAGATGACGAACACCGGCCCCTGCCACTCCAGACGCTCGACCACCGCGCGCATGCGCTCCTCGCGCTCGTCATCGAGCAGCTGATCGGCCTTGTTCAGCACCAGCCAGCGCTCGCGCTCGGCCAGCGCCGGACTGAACTTCTCCAGCTCGCGAATGATGACTTCGGCCGCCTCGGCCGGGTCGCTCTCGTCCAGCGGCGCCATATCGACCAGGTGCAGCAGCAGGCGGGTACGCGCCAGGTGCTTGAGGAAGCGAATACCCAGGCCAGCGCCCTCGGAAGCGCCCTCGATCAGACCAGGAATATCGGCGATGACGAAGCTCTTGTAGCGCCCGACACTGACCACCCCCAGGTTCGGCACCAGAGTGGTGAAGGGATAGTCGGCGACTTTCGGCTTGGCCGCGGACACCGAGCGAATGAAAGTGCTCTTGCCGGCATTTGGCAGACCGAGCAGGCCGACGTCGGCCAGCACCTTGAGCTCCAGCTTGAGATCGCGCTGCTCGCCCGGCTTGCCCGGCGTAGTCTGGCGCGGCGCGCGGTTGGTGCTGGACTTGAAGCGGGTGTTGCCCAGGCCGTGCCAGCCGCCCTGGGCCACCATCAAGCGCTGACCGGCACGGGTCAGGTCGCCGATCACCTCCTGGGTGGCGGCATCGATCACAGTGGTGCCGACCGGCACCGGCAGGATCAGGTCCTCGCCCTTGGCCCCGGTGCACTCGGTGCTGCCGCCCTTCTCGCCATTCTGCGCCTGGAAACGGCGGGTATAGCGATAGTCCACCAGGGTGTTGAGGTTCTCGTCGGCCTCGAGGAACACCGAGCCGCCGTCGCCGCCGTCGCCGCCGTTGGGGCCACCCTTCTCGATGAACTTCTCCCGGCGGAAGCTCATCATGCCGTTACCGCCGTCGCCGGCCTTTACAAATATCGAAACTTCGTCGACGAATTTCATTGGGTTGCCTCCCACCGCGACGGCGGGCCAGTTAACTCAGGAATACAGGATACACAGAAACAAAAAAGCCCCGTCGCGAGACAGGGCTTTTTCCGCAAGCGCGACCTTAGGCGGTCACGATGCTCACGTAACGGCGGTTGAACTCGCCCTTCACGTCGAACTTGATCACGCCGTCCACTTTCGCGAACAGGGTGTGATCCTTGCCCATGCCAACGCCGTAGCCGGCGTGGAACTGGGTGCCGCGCTGACGCACGATGATGTTGCCGGCCTTGATGGCCTGGCCGCCGTACATCTTCACGCCAAGGCGTTTACTTTCGGAATCGCGGCCGTTACGAGTACTACCGCCAGCTTTTTTGTGTGCCATGAGTCATAGCCTCCTAAAAGGGGATCAGGCCTGGATGCCGGTGATCTTGATTTCGGTGAACCACTGACGGTGGCCCTGACGCTTCATGTGGTGCTTACGACGGCGGAACTTGATGATGGTCACTTTGTCGTGACGGCCCTGACCGATCACCTCGGCGACGACCTTGGCACCATCGACCACCGGAGCGCCGATTTTCACGTCGTCACCGTTACCGACCAGCAGAACGCGGTCGAAGGTCACGGATTCGCCGGTGGCGACTTCCAGCTTCTCGACCTTGAGGAATTCACCTTCGGCGACCTTGTATTGCTTGCCACCGGTAACAATTACTGCGTACATGGATTTTTCTCCGTTAAACCTGCTCACCCGACTCTTTATGGGAAGAGTTATTGGCCGGCATGGCTGCATGGGGCCGGAACTGACGCCCGTGCAATTGCGTAAGGCAGGGAGTTGCCCATAGAAGTTTGGGGCCGCGATTGTACGGAAAGGCGCCCCCCGAGGCAAGCCCCGCCAGGCCTCGCCTTGACAGCCCCTACCCTGCCCGCAGGGTCTGTTACCGCTTCGGCACGACCGCGACGGAGCCAGTTTTTGCGTGGAGCTAGGCCGAGCCCGCTCCCGGCTGGCTACGGCATTCACTCCATCCCTGGAGATCGCGCGAGACGCGAAGTTTGGTCGTCCAAATGAGCCGTCGAGTAACGACGTTCCGCGCAAAAACTGGCCCGTCCCTTCGGGTTGCGCGGAAAATCTCGCCATGCGTCGTTGCGGGCCTTGGCAAGGGATCACCATTGCCTGCGTCCCGCGCCTAGCCTGGCGAGATTTTGCGCTGCAACGCGGCTTGCGCCGAAACGGCAACAGACCCTAACATGCCGCGCAGCCCGGTCCGGCCCTGCCCGACCGGCCATTTCGCCGCCTCCGCCCGGGAGTGCCGGCCCGATCCAGGAGCCCCCGTCACCGATGCAACCCCAGGCCTTCCAAAGCGTGGTCGCGGACGATTTCGCCGCCGTCGACGGCATCATCCGCCAACAGCTGAAGTCCCGCGTGCCCCTGGTGGAAAAGATCGGCGACTACATCATCTCCGCCGGCGGCAAGCGCCTGCGCCCGCTGCTGGTGCTGCTCAGCGGCAAGGCCCTGGGCCATCAGACCGACGACCTGCGCCTGCTGGCCGCCACCATCGAGTTCCTGCACACCGCCACCCTGCTGCATGACGACGTGGTCGACATGTCCGGCATGCGCCGTGGCCGCGCCACCGCCAACGCCCAGTGGGGCAACGCGCCGAGCGTGCTGGTCGGCGACTTCCTCTATTCGCGCTCCTTCGAGATGATGGTCGAGCTCGGCTCCATGCCGGTGATGAAGATCCTCTCCCACGCCACCCGGGTGATTGCCGAGGGCGAGGTGCTGCAGCTGTCCAAGGTGCGCGATGCCAGCACCACCGAGGAGACCTATATGGAGGTCATCCGCGGCAAGACCGCCATGCTGTTCGAGGCCTCGACCCATAGCGCCGCAGCGCTCGCTGGAGCCTCAGAGCCCCAGCGCGAGGCCCTGCAGCGCTTCGGCGATCACCTCGGCATCGCCTTCCAACTGGTCGACGACCTGCTCGACTATCAGGGCGATGCCGCCACCCTGGGCAAGAACGTCGGCGACGACCTGGCCGAAGGCAAGCCGACCCTGCCGCTGATCCATACCATGCGCGAAGGCACTGCCGAACAGGCCGCCCTGGTGCGCAGTGCCATTCAGAAAGGCGGCATCGAGGATCTGGAAAGCATCCGCGCCGCCGTGCAGGCCTCGGGCGCCCTGGACTACACCGCGCGCCTGGCCCGCGAGCACGCCGAACGAGCCATCGCCTGCCTCGACGCCCTGCCGGACAATGTCTACCGCGACGCGTTGGTCGAGCTGAGCCGCTTCTCCGTCGCCCGTACCCACTGAGGCAATAGCCAGACAGCCCGAGAGCCCGTCCACGTGACGGGCTTTTCGTTTTAGCCAAAGCAATGGACGATTGGTGCTTGCTATTTATGTAATAGGAATTATTCTCATTCCTTGTGAGTTGCCCCGCATTCAAAGGAGATGAGCCGTGACTTATCTGATCGACGCCTGGCTGGATCGCCCCCACCCCTACCTGCGCATCCTCAACCGCGAGACCGGCGAGGTCTGCGCCGTGCTGCACGAAGACGCCCTCTGCGAACTGCGCGAGCAGGGCGATCTGGACCTGCACGACTTCGGCTCCAGCGAGCCGGGGGTATTGAAGGAGCTGGTGCGGGGTCTGTTCCTGTTCTGCTATGCGCGGGCCTTGCGCCCGCAGGGCGAAGCCCACTGAACCCGACAAGACGGCACCGCGGAGCGGACCAACGGCGACCCGCTGCGGCCGGAACGCGTCGACAAAGGAAGGATCGACGGCATGGCCCAGGGCCATGCGCGAGGGCAAAGAGGCCCTCGCCGGTGCCCGCCGCGCTCAGGACGAGCACGGCGGGCATCACTTCTTACAGAATCTCGAGCAGCTCGACGTCGAACACCAGCACGCTGTGCGGCGGGATGCTGCCGACGGCCTGGCCGCCATAGGCCAGCTCGCTCGGTACATGCAGGCGCCACTTGCTGCCGGCGTTCATCAGCTGCAGGGCCTCGACCCAGCCGGCGATCACGCCGCCGACCGGGAATTCGGCCGGCTGGCCGCGATCGTAGGAGCTGTCGAACACGGTACCGTCGATCAGGGTGCCGTGGTAGTGGGTGCGCACATGGTCGTCACGCGACGGCTTGGCGCCCTCGCCCGCCACCAGCACCTCGTACTGCAGGCCGGAGTCCAGCACGGTCACACCCTCGCGCTTGGCGTTCTGCGCCAGGTACTCGCGACCGGCACCGGCGGCGGCCTCGGCCTTGGCCGCGGCTTCGGCCTGCATGATTTCGCGGATCACGCGGAAGCTGGCGTTCAGCGCCTCGGCGGACACCTGGCTCGGCTTGCCGGCGAAGGCGTCGCGCAGGCCGGCGACTATGGCCTCCAGGCTGGCGCCGGGCGGCGGGTTGTCGCGCAGTTGGTCGCCCAGCTGGCGGCCGATGCCATAGCTGACGCGCGTTTCGTCGGTGGACAGATTGAGTTCGGACATGGCCGGGCTCCACTAGGGTCGAAAAGGCCGGCAAGCCTAACACAGCCATTTGCCCCACGCGCCCTCGGCCAGCGCTAGTGCAGCCTGCCCGCCCCGCACATCTCGTCCTGCACGCCATCCTGCACCAGGCTGAAGGGCAGGCCGTGCAGCAACTCGCGCGCATGCTCCAGCGAGCGCGGCTGCAGGGGCGCGCCCCGCTCGTCCTCGACCGGCTGCATGAGCCCGTCGACGCGGGCCTCCAGCAGATAGATGCCGCCCTCCAGGGAGATCAGGTGCAGCGCCTCCAGGCGGCCGGCCTGGGCATGGGAAGTCAGATCATGGAGCCTCATGGGACACCTCGCTCGCCTCTGCGATTGCGTCTTC
Organism: Pseudomonas sp. CAU 1711; assembly: GCF_039888625.1. Lineage (NCBI taxonomy): Bacteria > Pseudomonadati > Pseudomonadota > Gammaproteobacteria > Pseudomonadales > Pseudomonadaceae > Pseudomonas > Pseudomonas sp. CAU 1711. Next base: position 212,021 of record NZ_JBDQQT010000006.1, on the reverse strand, counting down.
GACCCGTACAGTTTTTGAGCTGAACGAGGGAGGCACAAGGCAGAAACGCGACCGCCCGTCCGTTTCCCAACGGCCGGGCGGCGAAGAAGGCGCGGGAGGCGATCAGTGATCGTGCTTGGTCAGCTTGTCCAGATAGCCCATGGCGAAGGCCGAGGCGACGAAGGTCATGTGGATGATCACGTACCACTTCAGATGTTCCGGCTGGATGTTCTGCGCATCCATGAAGATCTTCAGCAGGTGGATGGAGGAGATCGCCACGATGGAGGCCGCCACCTTCATCTTCAGTGAACCGGAGTCCATCTTGCCCAGCCAGCTGAGCTTCTCCTTGCTGTCGTCGATATCCAGCTGGGACACGAAGTTCTCGTAGCCGGAGATCATCACCATCACCAGCAGGCCGCCGACCAGGGCCATATCGATCAACGACAGCAGCACCAGGATCAGGTCGGCCTCGGCCTTCTCGAACACATGCGGCAGGATGTGAAAGATTTCCTGGAAGAACTTCAGCGCCAGGGCCAGCAGGGCCAGGGACAGACCGAAGTAGATGGGGGCCAGCAGCCAGCGCGAGGCGTACATCGCGTTCTCGATAAAGCGTTCCATGGGATCTCGCCGAGTGGAAAAAACTGGCCGCGAGTATACCCAGCCAGGCCTCGCGGGCAAGGCGACAAGCTTTGCCGCGTTTTTATCCCCGGCATCTGTGGATAACCCTGTGCGCAGGGCCTGGAAGAACGCGTGAGCGCCCGGAGAAACGGGGCCGCACAACGGATTGGGCAGAAAGCGCTCAGCTCTCCGGACCGAACTGGCAGCTGCCGAGATGGCGGCAGCCCTCGCCGTTCAAGCGGCGCAGCTCGGCCTGCAGGTGCAGGCGCCAGATCATCGGTTCGTCACAGGGCGCATAGCCCTGCACGGCCAGACACTGAGCGATCGAATCGAGCACCGCCTCGGCCACGAAAGGCCCGTGGAACGGGCCCTGGGCCTTGATCGCCGAAGGCTGGGCGGCGGACATGCCGGCGGCACAGAGGAGAACCCAGAGCCCCCGCCCATCGGCCAACGGACGAAGCTCGCACTCGATGCGGGTGGTCAGGCCGAGGCACTGACGGGTAAGGCAGAGGCTGCGCGGCATAACGGCGATCCTCGCATGGTCTGGCTTCCAGCCTACACCCCGGCGGCGCGCTTCGGGAAGGTAAAAGTTATCCCCGCACACTGTGGATAACTCTGTGAATGAAGCGTGGGATAACCCGCGACGGCGGCGCCTGTCGCGGGCGCCACCGCACTGCGCAGTGACCGACCAGTTGTCGCCGTTACTCCTTGGCGGCTTTCGGTACAGGCTTGGCGCGCGGCTTGACCTCCTTGGTCTTGGCGGCGTCCTTGTCCTTCTCCTCGTCCTCCAGGCCCAGCTCGGCGATGCTGCGCAGACGCTCGACCACTCGGGCATTGACGCTGCCCTTGGCGAAGCGGCCCTGTTCGTCCTGGGCGCCGGCCGGCTCGCCGAGCAGCAGGCCGAGGGCCTCGTCGACGTGGCGCACGGCGTAGACATGGAACTGCCCGGCGCGCACCGCCTGCAGCACGCGCTCGTCGAGCATCAGGTTGCTGACGTTGGAGTGCGGGATGATCACCCCCTGCTCGCCCGTCAGGCCGCGCGCCTCGCACAGGCGGAAGAAGCCCTCGATCTTCTCGTTGACCCCGCCGACCGCCTGCACCTCGCCGAACTGGTTGATCGAACCGGTGATGGCGAAGCACTGCTTGAGCGGCGTGCGCGACAGCGCCGAGATCAGGGTGCAGACCTCGCCCAGCGAAGCGCTGTCGCCATCGACGTAGCCGTACGACTGCTCCAGGGCGATGCTGGCGGATATCTCCAGGGGAAACTCCTGGGCGTAGCGGCTGCCGAGGAAGCCGGTGAGGATCATCACCCCCTTGGAGTGGATCGGCTGGCCCAGGCTGACCTCGCGCTCGATGTCGACGATGCCGCTGCCGCCCGGATAGACGGTGGCGGAAATGCGCGCCGGCACGCCGAAGGCCGAGTCGCCGACCTGCAGCACGGTCAGGCCGTTGCACTTGCCGATGGCCGAACCCTGGGTGTCGATCAGGATGATGCCGGCCAGCATGTCGTCGATGATCCGCGCCGAGACCCGCCCGGTGCGGTCTTCCTTGGCCCGCAGCGCGCGCTCGATATGGCCGACGTCGGTGACGCTGTCGCTGGCCAGCTGGCGCACGAAGTCGGCCTCGCTGACCAGCTGGAACAGGTCGCCGATGCGCGCCGACAGGCGCCCCTGGTGCTCGGCCAGGCGCGCGCTGTAGGTGGCCAGGCGCGCCACCGCGGCGGCGGTCAGCGGCGCCATGCCCTCCTCCGAGGTGCGCGTCTTGAGCAGCTGGGCGAACTGTTCGAGGCTGTCGTCGCCGACCGGGATCTCCTCGTCGAAGTCGACCAGCACGCGGAACATCTCCTGGAAGTCGGAATCCAGGTCCTGCAGGGTGTAGTAGAGCTGGCGCGAGCCGATGATGATGACTTTGAGCTGCAACGGCACCACCTGCGGGGTCAGGGTCACGGTGGCGATGCGGCCGAGGTCGCCGAGCGGCGACTCCATCTTCAGCTGGCGCGAATGCAGGGCGCGCTTGAGCGCGTCCCAGACGAAGGGCTCGCCGAGCAGCTTCTCCGCCTCGACTATCAGGTAGCCGCCGTTGGCCCGATGCAGGGCGCCGGGGCGCAGCTGCCGGTAGCTGGTGTAGAGCGCGCCCTGGTCGGTGCTGTACTCGATGCGGCCGAACAGGTTGTCGTAGGTCGGGTGCGGCTCGAACACCACCGGCGCGCCGCCGTCGACATGATGGCCGACCACCAGGCTGGGGCTGTACTGCTCCTCGAGCATCTCGCGGCGCTGCAGGTCCGGCTTGTCGTCGAGCAGCTGGTCGACCACGGTGCGCAGCAGGTTGACCTGCACCGCCTGCAGGTAGGCGCAGACCCCGGCGTTTTCCGCGTACTGCTCGGACAACGGCGCCAGCAACGGCTGCAGGGCCAGACCGATGGTCTCCTCGTTGAGCTGGCGCAGCTGGTTGCTGCTCTCGCGCTTCCACTGCGGCAGGCTGGCCAGCTCCTGATTGAGGCGCTCCTCCAAGGCCGCGATGTCATCGTGGAAGCGCTCGCGCTCGGCCTCCGGCAACTGGGCGAAGTCGGCCTCGTCCAGCGCCTTGCCGTCCTTCATCGGGGTGAAGGCGATGTTGGCGCTGTCGCGATACAGGGCCACGTCCTTCTCCAGCGCCAGCTTCTCGATCAGGTCCAGGGCCTTGTCGTAGCGCTGGTTGAACACCCGGTCGATGGCGCCTTTCTTCTGCTGGTAGGTGGGCGTCTCGAACACCGCCGGAAAGGTCGCCAGCAGGTTGTCGATCAACTGGCCGATATCGGCGACGAAGGCCGCCGCGGTGCCCGGCGGCAGCTCCAGTGCACGCGGCTCGCGCGGTTCGTCGAAGTTGTTGACGTAGACCCGATCGACCGGGGTGGCCTGGCGCTTGGCCTCGGCCCGCAGGTAGCGCTGCACGAAGGAGAAGCGCCCGGTGCCGGGCTCGCCCATGACGTACACGTTGTAACCCGGACGCGGCATCGCCACGCCGAACTGCAGGGCCTCTACGGCGCGCTCCTGGCCGAGCACGCCGCGAAACGGCTCGAGGTCATCGGTGGTGGTGAAGTTGAACTGATCGGGGGCACAGGGGCGGGTCAGGGCGTCGGGAGCCAGGCGCAGGCTGGCGGCGAAGGATTCGGCCATCGGATGTCCTTGTCGAAGCGGCGGACCGCGAGATGGAGCCATTCTGTCGCCCCCCCGGCGAACCTGGCAAGGCGTCAGCCACGGACCTTGTCCGCACAGGCCAGGCAGAACTCGGCGGCCGGCAGGGCCTGCAGGCGTCCCGCCTCGATCGGCTCGCCGCAGCGCTGGCACAGACCGTAGCTGCCGTCGGCCAGGCGCAGGCGGGCCAGGCCGACCTGGCGCATGCCGGCCTCCGCCTCGGCCAGCAGCGCATTGAGCACCTCGTCGTTCTGCCGCTCGCCGGCCTGCTCGGCGAAATCCGCGCTGCGCTGCAGGCCGAGGTCGTGACGGATGGCGTTGGCGCGCTTGCTGTACTGCTCGTACAGCGCATCCAGGGCCGTCTTGGGGTCGATACTCATGACGCACCTCCGCAGCATTTCTCTCAGTGTGGTGCCTGCCCGGGACTTGCGCAAAACGGCCCCGGCTTGACAGCCCCGGCCCGGCCTGCGACAAGCAGCCACGAGCCCCGGAAGAAGGCGCCGCGCTTGAAACGGATGCTGCCCTGGCTGGCCCTGTGCCTGGCCCCGACCCTGCACGCAGCCCAAGTCGATCTCTCCCAGCTGGCCATGGAGGCCCACTGGCTGGCCCTCGGCCACTACGAGCGCGGCAAGCTCGGCGGCTGGCGCAGCTATGTCGATGATGACGACTTCTTCTTCGCCGCCGACGGCGACAGCGACCCGGCGGCCGAGCTGCGCGCCACTCTGCAAGCGCTGTACGCCGCCCCCAGCCTGGGCGACCGACACCCACAGTGCGCGTTTCCGGCACGCACCCGCTGGCTGCGCGAGCGCCTCGGGCTGCACGATCTGCCAGCGGTCGACTGCACGGAGTACCGCACCTGGTATCGCGATATCGCCCCGCACGGCACTGTGCTGGTGTTTCCCGCCGCCTACCTGAACAGCCCCTCGTCCATGTTCGGCCACACCCTGCTGCGCATCGACCAGGCCGACGTCGACAGCAACAGCACCGCGATGCTCAGCTACGCGCTGAACTTCGGTGCCTTCATCGAGGGCAAGGACAACAGCATCCTCTATGCCTGGAAGGGGCTGATGGGTGGCTACCCGGGCCTGTTCGCCCTGGTGCCCTACCGGGAGAAGCTCAGCGAGTACAGCCGCCTGGAAAACCGCGACCTCTGGGAGTACCGCCTGAACCTGACGGCGAGCGAGACCGGGCGCATGGTCGAGCACGTCTGGGAACTCAAGCAGATCCGCTTCGACTACTACTTCTTCGACGAGAACTGCTCCTACCGCCTGCTCGAACTGCTGGAGATCGCCCGCCCGGGCCTGGAGCTGACCGATGCCTTCCCCCTCACCGCCATCCCCGCCGACACCGTACGCGCGGTGAAGCAGGCCGGGCTGGTCGAACGCATCGACTACCGCCCCTCGCACGAGCGCGAGCTGCAGACCCGTAGTGCGCCGCTGAACGCCGCCGAATTGGACTGGACCCGGCGCCTGGCGGACGACGGCGAGCGCCTGCAATCCGCCGAATTCCAGGCCCTGCCCAGCGAGCGTCAGGCCCTGGTGCAGGACGCCGCCTTCCGCCTGCTGCGCTACGAGGCCGGCGGCACGCCACGCGACGAAGGCGACGCCCGGCGCAGCTACCGGCTGCTGCGGGCGATCAACCGCAATCCGCCACCGCCCCTGGCGGTCGAGCGTCCGCCCCAGCCGGAGGAGGGTCACGAGTCGCGCACCTGGCAACTCGGCCTGGGCAGTCGCGGCGAGCGCGCCTTCGCCGAGTACGGCCTGCGCATGGCCTACCACGACCTGGGCGACAATCTCGCCGGCTTTCCGCTGGGGGCGCAGATCGAGATCCTCGGCCTCAAGCTGCGCCAGTACGAGCGCAGCCACTGGCAGCTGCAGGAACTCAACCTGGCCAACATCCGCTCGCTGACCCCGCGCAGCGCCCTGCTCAAGCCCTGGAGCTGGCAGGTCGGCGGCGGCCTGCAGCGGGTGCCGGGCGCGGACGGCGAGCAGAGCCTGGTCGGCCATCTGAGCGGCGGCGCCGGCGGCAGTTGGGCGCTGGGCGACGCTGCCCTGGCCTACGCCCTGGCCACCGTGCGCCTCGAGCACAACGCCGATTTCGCCGCCCAGCTGGCGCCGGCCCTGGGCTTCGACGGCGGCCTGCTGTGGCGCAACGCCCTGGGCAACCTGAGCCTGGAGGCCAAGGGCGACTACTTCCACAACGGCGAGGTGCGCCGGCGCCTGTCGCTCAACCAGCAGTGGGAACTGTCGCGCAACCTCGGCCTGCGCCTGTCCGCGGCGCGCGACTTCAGCCAGCTGGGCGCCAGCGACAACGAGCTGATGCTGCAGCTGCGCTGGTACCACTACTAATCAGTCTTGGGCGCGCAGACCCGCCCAGTCCAGGCCGAAACGCGCCAGATACTTGCGCAGGCGGTCGGCATCGTTGGCCTTGGCCTTGGCCTGGCGCGACACGCCGAACAACCGGCGCCCGGCATCGGACAGGCTGTCGGCCTGGCGGCACACGCCGATCACCGCCTGCAGCTGCAGGCGATCGAACAGGTCCAGCCGCTCGGCGGCCTCGCCCAGCAGGGCCGCCAACTCGTCAGGCGCCGCACCCTGGCCCCAGCTGCGGCGCAGCCGGGCGATCTCCTCTTCTACCTGCGCCTCGTCGATTCGCCCGCTGTCGGCCAGGGTGGCCATGCGCGTGACCGAGGCCGACAGCTCGCGGAAGTTGCCCTGCCAGGCGGCCTCGGCGGAACCGGCGAAAGCCAGGTAGCGGCGCCGCGCCTCCAGGTTGAAGCGCACCAGGCGCCCCTGCTCGCGGGCGTGGCGCTCCAGTTCGAAGTCCAGATTGGGCTCGATGTCCTCGCGGCGCCCGGCCAGGCCCGGCAGCTCGAAGGTCCACAGGTTGATGCGCGCGTAGAGGTCTTCGCGGAACAGGCCCTCCACCACCCGCCCGCGCAGGTCGCGGTGGGTGCCGGCGATCAGCTGGAAGTCGCTCGCCACTTCCTTGTCCGAACCGAGCGGGAAGAAGCGCTTCTCCTCGATGGCCTTGAGCAGCATGGCCTGCTCGTCCAGCCCAAGCTCGCCGATCTCGTCGAGAAACAGCATGCCACCATCGGCCGCGCGCAGCAGGCCCTCGCGCGCGGTTTGCGCGCCGGTGAAGGCGCCCTTGCTGTGGCCGAACAGCGCCGACATGGCGCCGTCGCCGCGCAGGGTGGCGCAGTTGACCTCGACGAAACGCCCCTGCACCTGATGCCGCGCGCGCTTGAGCTCGTAGACCCGGCGCGCCAGAAACGACTTGCCGGCGCCGGTGGGCCCCACCAGCAGCATGGGCGCACGCGAACGCACGGCGACCCGCTCGATCTGCTCGATGCTGCGGTTGAACGCGGCGTTGCGCGTGGCGATGCCCGACTTGAGGAAGGCCAGGCCCTGCAGACGCTCGCGCTGAAAACGCGTGGCGATGCGGTCGTAGCGCGACAGGTCGAGGTCGATCAGCGCATGGGTGCCGGTGGCTTGCTGCTCGGGGTCGCGGCGGCGCGCCGGCGAGGTCTGCACCAGCCGCGCCGGCAGGTAGCGCGCCTCGGTGAGCAGAAACCAGCAGATCTGCGCCACGTGGGTGCCGGTGGTGATGTGCACCAGGTAGTCCTCGTGCTCGGTATCGAAGGCATAACCACTGGTGAAGTCATGCAGAGCGCCATACACCTCCTCGAAATCCCAGGGGTTGCGCAGGTGCATCGGCTGCAGGCGCACCTCGGTCTCCGGGGAAATCTGCTGGATGTCGGCGCGGATACGCTCGGCCAGGCTCAGGTCGCGCGCATCGGTACCGTGAATCAGCTCCAGGCGATCGATCAACAGATCGGCCTGCTGACACAGACCGATGCTCGGCCGCCACTTATTCCAGCGGTTGGCGCCCTTGCCGACCCGATCCAGGGTCGCGCCGATGAAACCGATGGCGACCGTGCGCTTGCCACTCATGCCCGCTACCTCAAAAATTATCCAAAAAGATAAACAACGATAACACTTGATATAAAAATCGATGAGCACGCGACCCAGAGAATTTCCACAATTGCTCCAGACATAAAATTAAACACATATAAATCAATAACTTGAGAATATTAACCGCAACAAGAAGAGAACCTGGCACAGCCGCTGCAATAGTCCTAGCACAACGGACAAACACAGCGAGACGCCAAGATGGCCAACTTCAATCTGTTCAACACCAGGGCCGCGCAACTGCCGGTCAGCGACACCCTGAACCAGCAGCAGGCGCCGGCTTATGCCTACACGCCCAAGCACAAGCTGGCTCAGCTCGCCGTCACCGGCTGCCTGAACCAGACCTTCTACGCCGATGCTGAAACCCAGCTGGCCGAAGTGCTGAAGCTGGTCGCCGAACTGGACGCCCGCTACGTGGCCAAGGCCGCGCTGTATGCCCGCAAGAAAGGCCACATGAAGGACATGCCGGCCCTGCTGCTGGCAGCCCTGGTCGCCCAGCGTTCGAGCCTGGTGCCGGCGCTGTTCGAGCAGGTGGTGGACAACGGCAAGATGCTGCGCACCTTCGTGCAGATCCTGCGCAGTGGCGTGACCGGACGCAAATCGCTCGGCTCGCAGCCCAAGCGCCTGGTGCAGAACTGGCTGAACATGGCCAGCGAACGCCAGCTGCTGCAGGCGGCGATCGGCAACCAGCCGTCACTGGCGGACGTGGTGAAGATGACTCACCCCAAGCCGAGCGAAGCCTGGCGCGAAGCCTTCTTCGCCTGGCTGATCGGCAAGCCGGCCGATGCCGCCGCCCTGCCGCCGCTGACCCGCGACCTGCTGGCGTTTCGCAGCGGCGCCAGCAGCGAGCTGCCGGACGTGCCGTTCCAGTTGCTCGGCAACGAGACGTTGAACGCCGAGCAATGGGCTGAGCTGGCCGGACGCATGGGCTGGCAGGCCCTACGCATGAACCTCAACACCCTGCTGCGCCACGGCGCACTGGCGGTCGAGGGTTGCGCAGAGCGGGTCGCACAGCGTCTGGCTGACGCCGAAGCCGTGGCCAAGGCACGGGTTTACCCGTACCAGCTGCTGGCCGCCTACCGCATGACCGGCGACGGTGTGCCGCTGGCCGTGCGCGAGGCGCTGCAGGACGCCCTGGAGCTGTCGCTGGCCAACGTGCCGGCGCTGAGCGGCCATGTGGTGGTGTGCCCGGACGTGTCCGGCTCGATGCACAGCCCGGTGACCGGCTACCGCCAGGGCGCGACCACGGCGGTGCGCTGCATCGATGTCGCGGCGCTGGTGGCAGCGGCAATCCTGCGCAAACAACCGCGTGCTCAGGTACTGCCGTTCGAGAACAAGGTAGTGAAGGTGGCGCTCAACCCGCGTGACAGCCTGATGAGCAACGCGCAGAAGCTGGCGGCGGTCGGCGGTGGCGGCACCAGCTGCTCCGCGCCGCTCAAGCAACTGGCCGACGCCAAGGCCAAGGTGGACACACTGGTTCTGGTTTCCGACAACGAATCCTGGATCGACGCCCGCCGCCATGGCGCCACCGAGACCCTGCGGCAGTGGGAGCGGATCAAGCACATCAACCCGCAAGCGCGGCTGATCTGCATCGACCTGCAGCCCTACGGCACCACGCAGGCAGCGGACCGCAAGGACATCCTGAATGTCGGCGGCTTCAGCGACGCGGTGTTCGATGTGCTGGCACAGTTCGCCAGCGGCCACTTCGGCGCCGGCCACTGGGTCGACGCCATCGAGCAGATGGAGTTATGACAACGCGCCCGGCCAATTGAGGCCGGGCACACAGATCAACAATTTCGAGCGCATTCGAATGCCGATGGGACTACATCCAAGACGTCTCATCACACCCTTGTCGACTGCGCACGAAGGCACGAATTCCAGTGGCTGTACATTGGTTAAGCGGGTTCGATTCCCGCCCGTGGCGACACGGAACAGTCACTCATCTTGTCGTGCCACCTGATTCAGAGTTTTGCGACGAATGCCGGTGGAACTACATCCTTTTAAGATCGAGGTTGCGGGTTCGAATCCCGTCGGCTCCATCACTGGGGGGGGCCGTAGCTCAATGGGAGAGCGCGTGTTTCACCACACCTTGTCGTCGCATCTTTTTTGGCCCGCCACGGCGCGGTCGGCAGCGAATGCCACGGGTACTACATTGGGTCGCGGGTTCGAGTCCCGCCAGCCGCGAGGCTGTAGCTCAGTCGGTAGAGCAAATGTGCCTGTCACCTTGTCGCTGCACGGAGGTCTGGCCTCCACTTTTTTGATTGACCCGGCGAATGCCGGTGGAACTACAGGACGTGAAGGTCGCGGGTTCGACTCCCGCCAACCGCAAGGTTGTAGCTCAGCGGATAGAGCATCGCGCATGTTTCACCACCTCTTGTCGCCGCACTGAAAGCACGCCGGATGACCGGCACGAATGACGAGTGAATGACGATGCAAACCAAGACTTACAACCTGCTGGAAGTCGCCGGCGGCAAGCCGATCAAGCTGTGGACGCAAGGCGTGCCGGTCGAGGACGACGCCAGGCAGCAGCTGATGAACACCGCGAAGATGCCGTTTATCTTCAAGCACCTGGCGGTGATGCCGGACGTGCACCTGGGTAAGGGCTCGACCATCGGCAGCGTGATCCCTACCGTCGGCGCCATCATCCCGGCTGCGGTCGGGGTGGATATCGGCTGCGGCATGATCGCCGCGCGCACCTCGCTGATGGCGCACGACCTGCCGGACAACCTGCACGGCCTGCGCAGCGCCATCGAGAAGGCCGTACCGCATGGCAAGACCTTCGGCAAGCGCGACCAGGGCGCCTGGGACAACGTGCCCGAGCTGGCCGGCCACGCCTGGTCGGCGCTGAGCGCGCGGTTCAAGGCAATCACCGACAAGTACCCGCGCCTGGAGAAGACCAACAACCGCAAGCACCTGGGCACCCTGGGGACCGGCAACCACTTCATCGAGGTCTGCCTGGACGAGGCCAACCGTGTCTGGTTCATGCTGCACAGCGGTTCGCGCGGGGTGGGTAACGCCATCGGCAACCTGTTCATCGAACTGGCCCAGGCCGATATGCGCCAGCACATCGCCAACCTGCCGGACAAGGACCTGGCCTACTTTGAGGAGGGCAACAAGCACTTCGACGACTACGTGGAGGCCGTCGGCTGGGCCCAGGACTTCGCCAAGCAGAACCGCGCACTGATGATGCACGCGGTGATTGCGGCGGCGCGCCAGGTCATCCGCAAGCCCTTCGAGGCCGAGCTGGAGGCGGTGAACTGCCACCACAACTATGTGCAGAAGGAGCAGCACTTCGGCCAAGAGGTGCTGGTCACCCGTAAAGGCGCGGTGTCGGCGCAGAAGGGCGAGCTGGGCATCATCCCCGGTTCCATGGGCGCCAAGAGCTTTATCGTGCGCGGCCTGGGCAACGAGGAGGCGTTCTGCTCCTGCAGCCACGGCGCCGGCCGCACCATGAGCCGGACCAAGGCGAAGAAGCTGTTCAGCGTCGAAGACCAGATTCGCGCCACCGCCCACGTCGAGTGCCGCAAGGACAAGGACGTGATCGACGAAATCCCGATGGCCTACAAGGACATCGACCGCGTAATGGACGCCCAACGCGAGCTGGTGGAAGTGGTGCACACCCTGCGTCAAGTGGTGTGCGTGAAAGGATAAGCGCGGCGCCCAACGGCGCCACGCACAAGGAGTAGAACACCATGCAAGCCGAAATGCTCGAACTGGACGGCGCCATCGGCGGCGGCCAGGTGCTGCGCAGCGCGCTGAGCCTGTCGATGCTCAGCGGCCGGCCATTTCGCATCGTCAATATCCGCGCCAGGCGCAGCCGCCCCGGGCTGCTGCGCCAGCATCTGACCGCCGTGCAGGCGGCGGCGCAGATCTGCTCGGCCGAAACGAACGGCGTCGAGCTGGGCTCGCAGCAGCTGAGCTTTCGCCCCGGCGCCATCCGTGGCGGCGATTACCGCTTCGCCATCGGCAGTGCCGGCAGCTGCACCCTGGTTTTGCAGACGCTGCTCCCCGCGCTGCTGCGGGCCGATGGGCCGAGCACCCTGCGGATCAGCGGCGGCACCCATAACCCGCTGGCGCCCCCGGCGGACTTCCTGCAGCTTGCCTGGCTGCCGCTGCTGCGGCGCATGGGCGCGCGGGTGGAGATGCAGCTGCTGCGCCATGGTTTCATGCCGGCCGGCGGCGGCGAGCTCGCCGTACAGGTCGAGCCCTCCCGACTGCAGCCGCTGCATCTGGAGTCCCCCGGCGCGCCACGCTCGCAGCGGGCACGGGCGCTGCTGGCCGGCGTGCCCGGGCATGTCGGCGAGCGCGAGCTGGAGCGCGTGGCCCGGCGCCTGAAGTGGCCCGAGCAGACCCTGCAGTTCAACTGGCTCGAGCAGGACGAGGGACCGGGCAATGCCTTGCTGCTGGAAGTCGTCTGCGAGGAGGTCACGGAAGTGTTCTGCGCCTTCGGCCAGAGTGGCGTGCGCGCCGAACGGGTGGCCGACCGTGCCATCGATCAGCTGCGCGACTGGCAGCGCAGTGGCGCGGCGGTGGGCGAGCATCTGGCCGACCAGTTGCTGCTGCCGATGGCGCTGGCCGGCGGCGGCAGCCTGACCACCCCACGCCTGAGCGAGCACCTGAGCAGCAACATCGAGGTACTCAGGCGCTTCCTGCCGCTGGATATCCGCTGCGACAGGACGGCCAGCGGCTCGCTACGGATCGCGCTGTAGCTTCGCCATTCCGAGGGAAAAAGTCGCAGGCATGCGGCTTCATGCCGCCATCTACATGCGAAATGCGCCAACTCACGACGCTCGGGTTCTACCCCATTCCCTTTATATGGACGCAGGGAATAATGGCGAGTCAGCGAGCCCCGTACGCTGTACGCCACCGCCTTCGCCAGCTAGCCTGAAATCAGGCGCAACGTGAGCGAGCAGTCTGTCGTGAAAGCTCTACTGGCCCTGCTGATAACCCTTCTGTGCAGCACCCCTGGCGCGGCCTTCACTCTCTGCGTCGAGTCCGCCGACTACCCGCCCTTCATCCATGCCCGCGGCGAGATCGAGCAGGCCGGCCTGCTGCCGCAGATGGTGCAGCAGGCGGCACTGGCGAACGGCACCCGAGTCGAGCTGCTGCGCCAGCCCTGGAAGCGCTGCATAGACAACGTGCGCACGGGCAAGGTCGACGCGCTCCTGGCGTTGATCTGGTCGCCGGAGCGCGACGAGTGGGTCGCCTTCCCCAAGCGTCCCGAGCGGCCGCGAGACGCCCCGGACAGCGAGCTGCGCGTATGGCGCGAGGAATACCGCATCTTCGTGCCGCTGCAGGGCACGCTGCGCTACGACGGCAAGCGCTTCGAGGGCCTGCGCACGGGCATCGGCGCGCCGACGGGTTACGTGGTGTGGCAACGCCTGAAGGATGCGGGCGTGCTCAGCGAGTCGGTGCTGAAGCCGCAGATCGGCCTGCGCCTGGTCGCCATGGGTCGGCTGGACGGCTACGTGTCCGAGCGCAGCATCGGCCTCCATCTGCTGCGCAGCATGGGCCTGCGCGACCAGGTCGCCCTGCTGCCGCAGGTCTACCACCAGGACGACTCCTACCTGGTCTTCTCCCACGCCTTTCGCCGCAGCCAGCCACAGCTGACCCAGGCGATCTGGCAGTCGCTGCGCGGCATTCGCGAGCGCCATGCCGCGCAGCTGCGCCTCGACGAATAACCGCGGCACCAAAGAAAACGGGGCCTCGCCCAGGTGCCGGCCGGCGGCGGCAGCCTGACCATCCCACAACTGAGCGAGCATCTGAGCAGCAACATCGAGGTGCTGCGGCAGCTCCTGCCGATCGATATTTGCTGCAGCGAGACCGCGAGCGGAGCGCGACTGATCGAGCTAATAACCTGCCCCATCCGCCGGTGCCGCAACCTCCCCATCCGAAGGCGTGACCCAATCCAGACTTCCGCCAATTTCCCTGTGCAACTCCAACCCCAAGTTGCTAGAAGACATCTGCTACCAATCGAAAAGGAGTTCGATCATGTCCGGCAAACCTGCCGCGCGCGTTACCGATCCGCAAGCCTGCCCACTCCCCGGCCACGGTACCAACCCCATTACCACCGGCTCACCCGATGTCCTTTTCAACAACTTGCCGGCGGCCACAGTGGGCAGCGACACAGCCTGTGGCGGCAAGGTCAGCTCCGGCTCCAGTACCGTCCTGATCAACCATAAACTCGCCACCATGCTCGGCTGCCAGATCGACCATGGCGGCGTCATCGTTGGTGGCTCAGGCAACATCATCATCGGCGAAAATCACACACCCGCGCCCTTCACCCCCGCTTCATCCATGGCCCCTACCTCGGCCATGACTGGCGTATTCGATCGCTTTTTCCAATTGCTTGATGCACGCAACGGCCAACCGCTCGAAGGCATGCGCTATATCGCCACCACCGCTTCCGGCAAGGAGATCGAAGGGCAAACCGCCTCCAATGGTCAAAGCAAGCCACTCAGCCATAGCCAGGCGGAAGCCGCCCAGCTATGGGTCGAGCCACAAATTGAAATCTTCATCGGTTAAGGACAAACGCCATGGCTCAGCCCGCCACACGCACTTACACTGCCCTGGCCGAGAACGGAGGGTTTCTCGAAACCGTCGAAATTCAGTGCCAAGCCGAATTGATCTGCACCACGCAGCTCACGCCCAGTAATGATCAAGCTCCTGCGACAGCGCCTGTCGAGCTTTTCAAGCTCAGAGACATTCCAGATGTGATGAAAAAGCTGGGCTGGCCGGTGGCGGCGCGCATTCAAGAGAAGTGGTTCAGCAATAGTAAGAAGGAGATGAATGAAAAAGAAAAGAAAGGAGACTTAGATTACGACCCGAAATTTATAGATACCACCAGTGCATCTTTGGAGTGGGTGCTGGGATACGAACGGGCACAAAATGCCTACACCGAGCTAAAGGCCAGCCTGAACAGCCCCAAGGCCAGGCAAGTACTGATCGACAAGCTGCGCCACCAAAGCCATCTGGCGCAACTTATCCCGCTGACCGGTATTACCCTGAACAACACTAATGATGCTATTCCGGCGCTACACAAGAACTGGCAGTTCCAGCGGGCTCCCGTCGATGTCAGCAACACGGACCGGTTAAAGACCTACCTGCGAGGCACCGACGACCTGTTCGCGGCCTTTGGCGGTTTTAATCTCTACGCTGCTGCCGGGCGCATATCCCTGACCCCGCAAACGGAAACCCTGCTGCAAGTCAGCATTCCTCAGGTCATCGTCTATGCGAAGGATACCTATGACTTTATAGAGCCTGACCAATACCTCGGTCATTGGAACAGACAAGGCGTGCAAGCGTTGCTGGCGAATAATATTAGCGACTCCCTGGATGCACCATTCAGGCCCCACTGGTACTCGACACCCAAAGACCTCTATTTCTGCGTACGCAACAAGCATTATCAAGAGTGGCGAAAGAAGAACGGCACAGGCGGCGATATGCTGATCTATACCAACGGCATGAGTATCTCGACTCCCGACCTCAAATTCTCCGTTTCATCCCAACAGCTCCCATGGACACTCAGGAAGCCACAGTGAACATATCTCTTCGCCAGCTAGCTCTAGGTGGCTTAACAGCAGCACTGATCGGCAGTCTTATTTATTACGCAAATCAGCCCAACATTCTAAGTCGCTGGATAAAGTTCTATCCAGACGGCCATGTAGCTCGTGGAGTAATGATCGAAACCATTGAAGGGCAGGGATACGAAGGCGGGCCCGACAGAGAGGAAGGAGTCTCTATTGAGGATTGGTCTAGCGAATGCTCAATCACCTACGCAAAAGGCTCAAAATCTCTATCGATCTCAACAAAATACCCCACCAAAAATAGTTATGGGTATTTAATCAGTGCCAACAGCACTGACCGCACCGCCCCGAACCAAGATATAACACAGACAATTCAGATATTCGACAATGACCTAACCTGGTATACAACCACAAAAACACACATAAACAATTTCGAGAGGAGAGAAAACCTAAACTACGACATCAAGAAAAAACGCCTAATAACCTTCATCGAACACAACCAAAAACCTTTCTCAGGCGACTTCATAGAGACAGATGCCAATGGCTGGCATCTATTGACCTATAAAGATGGAAAGGTGACACACAGTGTTACCGGTGAGCTTGAAGACCTCCTAAAGCTCAGACAAAGCGAAGCGACAAACATTGATTACACCGCTAAAGCCAAGCAACAAATCGAAGAATGGCGCACCGCTATTCTCCAAGAGTTAAACCTTTCACATCTCAAGTCGACGACTTGCGAAGCCATTGACAGCCCATAGTTGCCACCCCAACACCTCCAACAAACTCATTGGAATGCAAAACCATCCCATCACTTTCACCTCGTCCACCGCCCTCTATGTCGTTATCAGCAGAGTCAATGCTGATCCACACTATGGCGAGTTCCCATGCTTTCATGAAACTGGGAGGACAGAGGGAATGATCGCCCACTACTCTTTGGTCGATGCAATGATCGATGCTCGGGTGCGCACCCAAAACAAATCACCCAGCCAAGCCTTCGGCTTTCATAACGTCAGCCCCGTACAACTTATTGAGCGCAACAATGGTAAACTAGAAATATTGCTCACCTACGCCTTTGGGGCTCGCGACAACAAACTACTGTTGGAAAATGGTGCGCTGTACCCAATCTTTGCCCGGCAATCGTTCACCATCGCAAAACCCTATAAATGCTCATACCTGCAATGGCCAGCCAATTTGCAGCCTGCATTGGATACATATTTCTCTGCGCTGGGATTGCCCACACAGGTCAAACGCACTCGAAGCTTACAGCAGCATCCGAAAGCACTTTCCATGGCTGCACGCGCTACAGATATGGCACTCGCGACCATTCCTGGAACACTGTCGGTTTCGACGATCAAAGACCCGGAAATGATCCAACAAAACGCGGTCTATGACATTCGCAGTGGCACTTGGCGCTTTCGACCTATCTTCACCTAATACGCATGTTTATTGGCATAAATCGAAGGCATAAAAAACGGGACCCGAAGGCCCCGTTTTCTTTTGCAACTGGCGCTTACTGCGCCAACTTCTTGTAACGCACCCGGTGCGGCTGGGCTGCGGCCTCGCCCAGGCGCTTCTTGCGATCGGCCTCGAACTCGGTGTAGTTGCCTTCGAAGAAGTTGACCTTGCCGTCGTCCTCGTAGGAGAGGATGTGGGTGGCGATGCGGTCGAGGAACCAGCGATCGTGGGAAATCACGATGGCGGCGCCGGGGAAGTCCAGCAGCGCCTCTTCCAGGGCACGCAGGGTTTCCACGTCGAGGTCGTTGGACGGTTCGTCGAGCAGCAGCACGTTGCCGCCCTGCTTCAGGGTCAGGGCCATGTGCAGACGGCCGCGCTCACCGCCGGAGAGGTCCTTGACGAACTTCTGCTGGTCGGCGCCCTTGAAGTTGAAGCGGCCGACGTAGCCGCGCGACGGCACCTCGTAGTTGCCCACCTTGATCATGTCGAAGCCGTCGGAGATCTGCTCCCACACGGTCTTGTTGCCTTCGAGCATGTCGCGGCTCTGCTCGACGCTGGCGATCTGCACGGTCTCGCCGATCTCGATACGGCCGGAATCCGGCTGCTCCTTGCCGGTGATCATGCGCAGCAGTGTCGACTTGCCCGCGCCGTTGCCGCCGATCACGCCGACTATGGCGCCTTTGGGGATGCTGAAGGACAGGTCGTCGATCAGCACGCGATCGCCGAAGCCCTTCGACACGTTGATGAAATCGATGACCTTGTCGCCCAGACGCGGACCGGCCGGGATGTAGATCTCGTTGGTCTCGCTGCGCTTCTGGAATTCCTGCGACTGCATTTCCTCGAAACGCTGCAGACGCGCCTTGGATTTGGACTGGCGCGCCTTGGCGCCCTGGCGCACCCACTCCAGCTCGGCCTTCATGGCCTTGGCGTGCGACGCCTCGGCCTTGGCTTCCTGGGCCAGGCGGTTGGCCTTGGATTCCAGCCAGCCGGAGTAGTTGCCCTCGTAGGGGATGCCGTGGCCGCGGTCCAGTTCGAGGATCCAGCCGGCGACGTTGTCGAGGAAGTAACGGTCGTGGGTGATGGCCACCACGGTGCCGGGGAAGTCGTGCAGGAAGCGCTCCAGCCAGGCCACCGAGTCGGCGTCCAGGTGGTTGGTCGGTTCGTCCAGCAGCAGCATGTCGGGGGCCGACAGCAGCAGGCGGCACAGGGCCACGCGGCGCTTCTCGCCACCGGACAAGTGCTCGATCCTGGCGTCCCACGGCGGCAGGCGCAGGGCGTCGGCGGCGACTTCCAGCTGGCGCTCCAGATTGTGGCCGTCGGCGGCCTGGAGGATGGCCTCCAGCTTGGCCTGCTCGGCGGCCAGGGCGTCGAAGTCGGCGTCCGGCTCGGCATAGGCGGCGTAGACCTCGTCGAGGCGGGCCTGGGCCTGTTTGATCTCGCCCACCGCCTCTTCGACTATGTCGCGCACCGTCTTGCTGGGGTCGAGCTGCGGCTCCTGCGGCAGGTAGCCGACCTTGATGCCGGGCATCGGCCGGGCTTCGCCGTCGATCTCGGTATCGACCCCGGCCATGATGCGCAGCAGGGTGGATTTACCGGCGCCGTTCAGGCCCAGCACGCCGATCTTGGCGCCGGGGAAGAACGACAGGGAGATGTCCTTGAGAATCTCGCGCTTCGGGGGCACGACCTTGCTGACCCGATGCATGGTGTAGACGTATTGAGCCATGAAATGACCTTGGTTCCGCTGGGGATGTGAATCTGGGGATGGCGGCGCACGACTGCGGGAAACGCCGGTCGAATGGGCATGATAGCCCCTGCGCCCACGCGCGTGCGGCAAAACTACCGGAATGACGGGCGCGGGGCAAACCGCTCGACGGGCAGTAATGGCACTCTGCCGCATTTCCGGGCATGCTAGACGGTTGTTGTCGCCCGCTCATTGCCTAACCGCCACGGCAGCCATATCAGCAGGGTTTATCGCGTGTTCCGATCCCGCTTCCCATCCTCCCGCACACCGGCCCGCCCCTGGCGCGGCTCGCTGAAGGGCGCCCTGGCGCTGCTGGTGGCGCTGATGCTCGGCCTGCTGCTGTGGCAGCTGCAGCAGGAGACCCGCCAGCAGGAGGACAACCAGCGCCTGCGCAGCCAGGAACACGCCAGCCAGCTGGCCAACTACCTGAGCCTGGTGCTCAGGCTCAAGGCCGAGGCCGGCCACACCCTGCTCGCCAGCCAAGCGCAGACGCCTCCCAGCGCCGCCGAACTGCCCACCCTGCTGCAGGACCTGCGCGGCATCTACCCGGCCCTGCACAGCCTGGCCTGGCGCGATGAGCGTGGCCGGGTACTGCACGACAGCGCGCCGGGCTACCCCCTGCCCGCCCCCCTGGCGCCGTCCAGCGAGTTCCATTTCAGCTACGCGCCGACGGAGGCCGGGCTGATCCTGCTCGACCTGCGCCAGGCGCCGGGCCGCGGCTCCTGGCTGGTGCGCCTGCGCCCGGCGGCACTGAACAACTGGCTGCCGGCACATGCCAACGGCCAGCCCTGGCTGCTGCAGGACCGCCGCAGCGGCCAGACCATGCTGCGCCCACCGCGAGCGGACGGCCCCGGCTCCGGGCAGGCCAGCCAGGAACTGGGCATCGCCGAACTGCCGCTGAACGGCAGCGACTGGCAGATCCAGGCCCTGTTCGACGCGCCGCGCCTGCGCGCCGAGCTGCTGCCGATCCAGGCCGGCAAGCTGCTGCTGTTCATCCTCTGCGCCAGCCTGGCCCTGCTCGCCCTGTTCGGCCTGCTGCGCGAGCAGCGCAGCCTGCGCGCCTACCAGGCGCTGTCGCGGCGCGCCATGGAGGACGCCCTCGGCGCCCTGGGGGCCATCGACGAGTGCGTGCTGGTGACCCAGCCGGACGGTCGCATCAGCTACCTCAACCCGCGCGCCGAAGGCATGTTCGGCCTGGACCTGGCCGGCGCCAGCCAGATGCACCTGCTGGAGCTGCTGCCGCCGCTCAAGCCCTGGCTGGACAACGCCTGCCACGAGCAGCGCGAGCCCATCGAGCTGCTCATGAACGGCCGCCCGCAGCTGTTCGACGTCGCCTGTCACGCCCTCTACACCGATAACCCGGAGCCCAGCCGGGCCTGGGTGCTGCGCGACGTCACCGAGCGCCAGCAAAACCTGCGCGTACTGCAGGACACCCGCCGGCGCTACCAGGACATCTTCGAGGGTAGCGGCGTGGCCCTCTGCGTGCTCGACCTGTTCGATCTGCGCCAGTATCTGGAGGCCCAGGACCTGCGCCACAGCAGCCAGCTGCTGCCCTGGCTGGAGCAGGACCCGGCGCGCCACGCCGAGCTGCTGACGCGGATCCGCATCAGCGAAGTCAACCGGGTGGCGCTGCAGCTGCTCGGCGTCGACGGCCCGGACGAGGCCTGGACCCACCTGGTCGGCGGCCCGCCGCTGCGCATCGGCGGCGTCCGCCATGCCCTGATCAGCGCCCTGCTCGATGGCGAGCGCGACATGATGGTCGAGAGCCAGATAAAGACGCCGCAGGGCCACGAGCGCTACCTCTGGCTGGCCCTGCAACTGCCGCGCCGCCGCGAGGAACTGCGCGCGGTGACCCTCAGCGTGCACGACATCACCAGCCGCAAGCGCGTCGAGCTGTCGCTGGTCGAGCGCGAGCGCTTCTGGTCGGACGTGCTGCGCGCGGTGCCCGACACCCTGTACGTGCACGACATGAGCAGCATGCGGGTGATGTTCAGCAACAACCGCCTCGGCCCCGACCTCGGCTACAGCAAGGAGGAGCTGCGCAAGATCGGCGACAGGCTGTGGGAGAAGATCCTTCACCCCGACGACGTCGAGCTGTACCAGCGCCTGCGCAACCTGCAGAAGGTGGTGGGCGACGGCCAGCTGCTGCACTTCCAGCTGCGCTGGCGCCATCGCGACGGCAGCTGGCACTGGTTCGACGTGCGCGAGCACGCCCTCAGCCGCGACCGCCACGGCCGGGTCAGCCGCCTGATCGGCGTGGCCAAGGACATCACCGGCGAGATCGCCGCCCAGGCCAGCCTGCGCGACAGCGAGCGGCGCTACCGCCTGCTGGCGGAGAGCATCAGCGACGTCATCCTGTCCAGCAACAGCCATCTGCAGCTCAGCTACGTCAGCCCCTCGGCCCAGGCCCTGTTCGGCTACAGCCCGGAATGGCTGCTGCAGCACGGCCTGCTCACGACTCTCACCGACCCGCATCAGCTGAGCACCCTGCAGGCGCTGCTGGACGAGGTGAAGGAGTCCCTCGGCGACCAGGAGCACCTGCGCGAGCTGCACCGGCGCCTGAGCGCCCGCCCCTTCGTGTTCGACTGCCTGCGCGCGGACGGCCGCAAGATCACCGTGGAAATGCGCGCCATGCTGATGTGGGACGAGCAGGACCGCTTCGAGGGAGCGCTCGGCATCGGCCGCGACATCACCCAGCAGCGCCGCGCCGAGCGCGACCTGCGCATGGCCGCCACGGTGTTCGAGCACTCCACCGCGGCCATCCTGGTCACCGACCCGGCCGGCTACATGGTGCGCATCAACGAGACCTTCCAGCGCATCACCGGCTTCGCCCCGGAGGACGTGCTCGACCAGCGTCCGGACATGCTCACCGCCGACCGCCAGCAGGCCGCCCAGTTCAGCTACATCCTGGCCCAGCTCAACCAGCGCGGCAGCTGGGAGGGCGAGCTGTGGCTCAAGCGCAAGGACGGCGAACAGTACCCGGCCTGGGTCGGCATCACCGCGGTGCAGGACGACGACGGCGACCTGGTCAGCTACGTGTGCTTCTTCAACGACATCAGCGAGCGCAAGGCCAGCGAACAGCGCATCCACCGCCTGGCCTACTACGACGCCCTGACCCTGCTGCCCAACCGCACCCTGTTCCAGGACCGCCTGTACACCGCCCTGCAGCACGCCGAGCGGCATGACGAGTGGGTGGTGCTGATGTTCCTCGACCTCGACCGCTTCAAACCGATCAACGACTCCCTCGGCCATGCCGCCGGCGACCGCATGCTCAAGGACGTGGCCGTGCGCCTGGCCGCCTGCGTCGACGAGGACGACACCGTGGCGCGCATGGGCGGCGACGAGTTCACCCTGCTGCTGCAGGCCCGCAACACCCGCGCCGGAGCGCTGAACCGGGCCATCCACGTGGCCGAGCAGATCCTCGACAGCCTGGCCCAGCCCTTCGTCCTGCAGGGCCGCGAGTTCTTCGTCACCGCCTCCATCGGCATCGCCCTGGCGCCGCAGGACGGCAACGAGCTCAGCCAGCTGATGAAGAACGCCGACACCGCCATGTACCACGCCAAGGAGCGCGGCAAGAACAACTTCCAGTTCTACCAGGCGGAGATGAACGCCACCGCGCTGCAGCGCCTGGAGCTGGAGAGCGACCTGCGCCACGCCCTGGAGCAGGGCCAGTTCCAGCTCTACTACCAGCCACAGCTGTCCGGCGACGGCAAGCGTCTGACCGGGGTCGAGGCGCTGCTGCGCTGGAACCACCCGCGCCGCGGCCTGGTCGCCCCGAGCGAGTTCGTGCCGGTGCTGGAGGAGCTGGGGCTGATCGTCCAGGTCGGCGACTGGGTAATCGCCGAGGCCTGTCGCCAGCTCAAGGCCTGGCACCAGGCCAGCGTGCGGGTGCCCAAGGTCTCGCTCAACCTCTCGGCCCGCCAGTTCGCCGACGGCCAGCTGGGCATGCGCATCTCCCGCACCCTGGCCGACAGCGGCGTGCCGCCGGCCTGCCTGGAGCTGGAGCTGACCGAGTCGATCCTGATGCGCGACGTCGACGAGACCCTGCAGACGCTGACCAGCCTGAAGAAGCTCGGCCTGTGCATCGCGGTGGACGACTTCGGCACCGGCTACAGCTCGCTCAACTACCTCAAGCAGTTCCCCATCGACGTGCTGAAGATCGACCGCAGCTTCGTCGACGGCGTGCCGGCCGGCGAGCAGGACTCGCAGATCGCCCGCGCCATCATCGCCATGGCCCACAGCCTGGGCCTGGCGGTGATCGCCGAGGGCGTGGAGACCCAGGAGCAGCTGGACTTCCTGCGCCAGCACGGCTGCGACGAGGTGCAGGGCTACCTGTTCGGCAAGCCGATGCCGGCCGCGCAGTTCGAGTCCCAGTTCGGCGGCCGCGCGCTGTTCCTGCTGACCTGAGCTCCGCTTGTCCGCCACTTGACCGCCTTTCATGTGCCAGGGTGTGGCACATCGGGTAGAATGCCGGCCTTTCCCTACCGTCCCCGCCGATAGATCAGGTGACCATCATGTTCAGCCGTGAAATGACCATTGCCCGCTACGATGCCGAACTCTTCGCCGCCATGGAGCAGGAAGCCCAGCGCCAGGAAGAGCACATCGAGCTGATCGCCTCCGAGAACTACACCAGCCCGGCGGTGATGGAGGCCCAGGGCAGCGTGCTGACCAACAAGTACGCCGAGGGCTATCCGGGCAAGCGCTACTACGGCGGCTGCGAGTACGTCGACGTGGTCGAGCAGCTGGCCATCGACCGCGCCAAGCAGCTGTTCGGCGCCGACTACGCCAACGTCCAGCCGCACGCCGGTTCCCAGGCCAACTCCGCCGTCTACCTGGCCCTGCTCAACGCCGGCGACACCATCCTCGGCATGAGCCTGGCCCACGGCGGCCACCTGACCCACGGCGCCAGCGTTTCCTCCTCCGGCAAGCTGTATCACGCCGTGCAGTACGGCATCGACGCCAACGGCCTGATCGACTACGACGAAGTCGAGCGCCTGGCCGTCGAGCACAAGCCGAAGATGATAGTCGCCGGCTTCAGCGCCTATTCGCAGGTACTGGACTTCGCCCGCTTCCGCGCCATCGCCGACAAGGTCGGTGCCTACCTGTTCGTCGACATGGCCCACGTCGCCGGCCTGGTCGCCGCCGGCGTGTACCCGAACCCGGTGCCCTTCGCCGACGTGGTCACCACCACCACCCACAAGACCCTGCGCGGCCCGCGCGGCGGCCTGATCCTGGCGCGCAAGAACGAGGAGATCGAGAAGAAGCTCAACTCCGCCGTGTTCCCGGGCGCCCAGGGTGGCCCGCTGGAGCACGTGATCGCGGCCAAGGCGATCTGCTTCAAGGAGGCCCTGCAGCCCGAGTTCAAGGCCTACCAGCAGCAGGTGGTGAAGAACGCCCAGGCCATGGCCCAGGTGTTTATCGAGCGCGGCTTCGACGTGGTCTCGGGCGGCACCCAGAACCACCTGTTCCTGCTGTCGCTGATCAAGCAGGACATCACCGGTAAGGACGCCGACGCCGCCCTGGGTCGCGCCTTCATCACCGTGAACAAGAACAGCGTGCCGAACGACCCGCGTTCGCCCTTCGTCACCTCCGGTCTGCGCATCGGCACCCCGGCCGTCACCACCCGCGGCTTCAAGGAAGCCGAGTGCAAGGAGCTGGCCGGCTGGATCTGCGACATCCTGCAGAACATGGGCGACGAGTCCGTGGTCGACGCGGTGCGCGAGAAGGTCAAGGCCATCTGCGCCAAGCTGCCGGTATACGGCAAGTAAGGGCTACAGGCGCATGAAAAAGCCCGGCCAATTGGCCGGGCTTTTGCGTTTCTCAGCGCATCAGGCAGGCTGCTTGGCGTAACGCGCCAGGCGCCGGTCACGACTCATCACCTCGAGGGTGGCGGCCAGCACCTGCTCGCCGGTCGCACTTTCACTGGCGAAGATCTCGGCGAAGTGCTCGTGGGTCACCCTGGCGAAGTGCTCACGATCCTGCCGCTCGATCCCCAGCAGGATGGCGTAGGCATCCAGCGCCTCGCCCCGGCCCTGGGCCATGTCCTCGGCGATGTTGTCGAGCATGCCGTTCATCGCGAAGATCGAGCGCCCGCCGTAGCCTATTCGGGCCCCGGTG
Organism: Pseudomonas sp. CAU 1711; assembly: GCF_039888625.1. Lineage (NCBI taxonomy): Bacteria > Pseudomonadati > Pseudomonadota > Gammaproteobacteria > Pseudomonadales > Pseudomonadaceae > Pseudomonas > Pseudomonas sp. CAU 1711. The sequence goes on along the minus strand of NZ_JBDQQT010000006.1, from coordinate 187,438 downwards.
TCGCAGCCGTTGGTGCCCGACGTCATGCCGAAGGTGGCATTGCCCGAGGTGCCGTTGGTCGTGGTGGCCAGGAAGTGCGGGGCGAAGCCACGCTGCCCGTCGAACACCATGTTGCCCCAGCCACAGCCATTGCCACCGGCCGCATCGGCCAGTGCGCCGGCGCTGGCCAGGCTCAACGCCGCCAGCACCAACCCCTTGCTCAACAGTCTTTTAGCCATTTCCCTTGCTCCGCAATCAGATGATAAGAAATCCCCCCTTGGAGCTTTGGCGCCCCCCTTGCCCCTGTCAAACCGGAGGCGGCAAATGGCGGCGCTCTTGGCTATAGTGAGCAAAACCCTCGAGGAGTTTCGGCATGAGTGAAACCGCCACCGAGCGTCGGCGCTTCCAGCGCATCGCCTTCGACGCCGCCACCGAGCTTGCCCAGGGCGAGCGGCGCTGGACGGTTGCCCTGCACGACGTGTCGCTCAAGGGGTTGCTGGTCAAACGCCCGCGCGACTGGAACGGCGATCCGCACCAACCTTTCGTCGCCACTATCACCCTGGACGCCGACACCCGCCTGAAGATGGAGGTGGTGCTGACCCGCACCCGCGACGACCTGCTCGGCTTCGTCTGCCGGCATATCGACCTGGACTCCATCAGCCACCTGCGCCGCCTGGTGGAGCTCAACCTGGGCGACGAGAGCCTGCTGGAGCGCGAACTGGCCGCGCTGGGCGAGGAAGCCTGACCGGAGCGAGCTCTGCTCGCGAAGCATAGCGATTGAAGCTTCGCGAGCAGAGCTCGCTCCTAGCTCAACAGAAGAAGGGCGCCATCTGGCGCCCTTCTTCTATTCGAACAGCGCATCCAGCGCCTGCTCCAGGCGCGTCACCGCGATGATCTGCAAACCGGCCGGGGCCTCCTTGGGTGCGTTGCCCCGGGGCACTATGGCGCGCTTGAAGCCGTGCTTGGCTGCCTCCCTGAGGCGTTCCTGGCCGCTCGGCACCGGGCGGATCTCGCCGGACAGGCCGATCTCGCCGAACACCAGCAGGTCGTGCGGCAGCGGCCGATTGCGCAAGCTGGAGATCACCGCGGCCATCAGCGCCAGGTCCGAGGCGGTCTCCAGCACTTTCACCCCACCGACCACATTGAGGAACACGTCCTGGTCATAGGTGGGGATGCCGCCGTGGCGGTGCAACACGGCCAGCAGCATGGCCAGGCGGTTCTGGTCCAGGCCCAGGGTCACCCGCTTGGGGTTGGCCATATGGCTGGTGTCGACCAGCGCCTGCACCTCCACCAGCATCGGCCGGGTGCCTTCCCAGGTGGCCATCACCACGCTGCCGGGCACCGCCTCCTGGGCGCGGGTGAGGAAGATCGCCGAGGGGTTGGTGACCTCCTTCAGGCCCTTGTCGGTCATGCCGAACACGCCCAGTTCGTTGACCGCGCCGAAGCGGTTCTTCACCGCGCGCAGCAGGCGCAGGCGGCCATCGGACTCGCCCTCGAAATACAGCACCGTATCGACCATGTGCTCCAGCACGCGCGGGCCGGCCAGGGCGCCCTCCTTGGTCACGTGGCCGACCAGGAAGATCGCCGTGCCGCTCTGCTTGGCGAAGCGCACCAGCAGCGCCGCGCTCTCGCGCACCTGGGCCACCCCGCCGGGGGCGGACTGCAGCTGCTCGGTGAAGATGGTCTGGATCGAGTCGATCACCATCACCTTGGGCTGCTCGCGGCGCGCCACCTCGATGATCGACTCGATGCAGGTCTCGGTCATCACCTTGAGCCGGTCCTGCGGCAGCTCCAGGCGCCGCGCGCGCATGGCCACCTGCTGCTGCGATTCCTCGCCGGTGACGTACAGCGCCGGCAGACGCTGGGCGATGTTGCACAGGGTCTGCAGCAGGATGGTCGACTTGCCGATGCCGGGGTCGCCGCCGATCAGCACCACCGAGCCGTCCACCAGGCCGCCGCCGAGCACCCGGTCCAGTTCGCCGGAGACGGTGGAGAAGCGCGGCACCTCCTCGACGCTGACTTCGGCCAGGGTCTTGATCTGCGCCTGCTGCCCGGCCCAGCCGCCGCGCCCGCTGGGCGTGGCGGAACCGGCCTCCAGCACGGTCTCGGTCAGGCTGTTCCAGGCCCCGCACTCGCCGCACTGCCCGGCCCACTTGGGAAAGGTCGCGCCGCACTCGGTGCAGCCATACATGCGCTTGGCCTTGGCCATGGCGGTCTCCCTCTGGCAAAAGCGCGATAATAGCGTCCGCCCCCACCACGAGTCGCCCCGCGATGCAGATCGAACTGATGCCCACCACCGCCGAGCAGCTGCCGCTGATCGCCAATCTCTACCAGTTCTATGCCTATGACTCTTCGGACTGGGAACAGGAAGACGTGGAGCCGGACGGCCGCTTCTACCTGCACCAGGCGCACCTGCAGCGCTACTGGCAGGAGCCGGGCTGGAGCGCCCGGCTGATCCTGGCGGACGGTTTCATCGCCGGCTTCCTGCTGGTCGAGCGCAGCGAGCTGGCGGACCTGGACGCCCTGGAGTTCGCCGACCTGTTCGTGCTGAAGAAATACCGCCGCCTGGGCATCGGCCGCGCCCTGGCCGAGCAGGTGCTGTGCGGCGGCGAGCGCTGGCTGGTGCGTTTCTACCGCCAGGACGCCCTGGCCACGGCCTTCTGGCGACGGGTGTTGGCCGACCTGCCGCGCCGGGTGGAGCAGATCGAGCCGGGCGACGATGCCGAGTTGCTCAGTTACCTGATCACCCCGGCCATGCACTAGCCGGCGCCCTGGGGCGCGGCGCGGCGACCGTCCGCCGCCTGGGCAGCCCCGCCGCCCGTCGCTGAGCTAGGCTGAATAGGCTAGCCATGCAGGGAGTCACCACCATGCCGCTCGAACACCATCCATTGACCCGTGAGTTCCCCGACCATCTGCCGCAGCTGCAGGCGCTGAACGCCAGCGACGCCCATTTCGCCCAACTGGCGCAGCATTACGAGAGCCTGGACAAACGCATCTACGAAGTGGAAGACGGCCGCCAGACCCTAGACGACCTGGCCCTGCAGGCCCTGAAGAACGAACGGGTACAGCTCAAGGACCAGATCGCCGAGCGCCTGCGCAAGGCCAATGGCGCCGCCTGCTGAGCCCACGCGAGCCCCGAACCCCGGAGGCGCCGCGGCACATCCCTGATTACACTGGTCGCACAACCAGAAACCTCAGGGAGTGAAACATGGGCATCCTCAGCGAGTTCAAGGCCTTCGCGGTCAAGGGCAACGTGGTCGACATGGCCGTGGGCATCATCATCGGCGCGGCCTTCGGCAAGATCGTCAGCTCCTTCGTCGGCGACGTGATCATGCCACCGGTGGGCCTGCTGGTCGGCGGGGTGGACTTCACCGACCTGGCCATCACCCTCAAGGCCGCCGAGGGCGACCTGCCGGCCGTGGTGCTGAGCTACGGCAAGTTCATCCAGACCGTGCTCGACTTCGTGATAGTCGCCTTCGCCATCTTCATGGGGGTCAAGGTGATCAACAGGCTCAAACGCGAGGAGGAGGCCGCCCCGGCGGCACCGCCCGCGCCGAGCAAGGAGCAGGAGCTGCTCGCGGAGATTCGCGACCTGCTGAAGAGCCAGCAGCAGTGAGAACGACGGCGCCCGAGGGCGCCGTTTTCGTCACCAGTAGTTTTCCACCGCCACCTGCCCCGGCCTGCGCGTCAGCGCCAGGTTGAGGCCCCGCGCCTTGAGCACCGCCCGGGTGTCCTCGATCATCTGCGGATTGCCGCACAGCATCAGGCGCGAGCGGGCCGGCTCCAGGGCCAGACCGGCGGCGCGCTCCAGCTCGCCGCTCTCGATCAGGCCGGTGACCCGCTCGCCCAGTGCGCCCGCCACCCGCTCGCGGGTCACCACCGGGATGTACTGCAGCTTGTGCCCCGCCCCCTCCAGCCACTCGCGCTGCGGCAACTCGGCGATCAGCTGCTGGTAGGCCAGCTCGCCGCGATCGCGGGCGCTGTAGACCAGGAGGATGCGTTCGAAGCGCTGCCACGCCTCCAGGTCCTGGAGGATCGACAGGAAGGGCGCCAGTCCGGTGCCGGTGCCGATCAGCCAGAGGTCACGGCCGTCGGCGAAGCGGTCGAGGGTGAGATAGCCGGTGGCCTGCTTCTCCACCAGCAGCTCGTCGCCGGGCCTGAGGCGGCTCAGTTCGGAGGTGAACTCGCCGCCGGGCACGACGATGGAGAAGAACTCGAGGAACTCGTCGTGCGGCGCCGAGACCATCGAATAGGCACGCCAGACCACGCTGCCGTCGGCCTTGCGCACGCCCAGGCGGGCGAACTGCCCGGCGCGGAAGCGAAAGCCGGCGTCGCGGCTGCAACGCAGACTGAACAGGCTGGGCGACCAGACCCGCACCTCGGTGAGGGTCTGGCGGGTGAACTTCTCTTCGCTGGCGGTCATGGCGTCCCCTCGCTCACTTCCGCACAGTCTGGCGCAAAGCGCAGTGGACAAACACCGCTAGTTAGCAAGGATAAGGCGCAGGGATTAGCAGCCTGTTGAAATTCGTCGACGCGCTGTCTGGCTTTGCGGCATGAGGTTTACGATATTCGCTCCAATCTGCCGGGAGCCCTCGTTTTCCATGCGTGGAGCCGATATCACACAGGAATCCCTGTTCACTGTCGCCAAGCTTGATGACTTCGTGCCGCTGAATCACCCTCTGCGCGCCATCCGCAAGCTGGCGGACACTGCTCTGCAGCGGATGAGCGCCCTGTTCGACACCTTGTATGCCGATACTGGTCGCGCGTCGATTGCCCCCGAGAAGTTGATGCGGGCGCAGTTGCTGCAGCTGTTCTATTCGCTGCGCAGCGAGCGGATGCTCATGGAACAACTGGGCTACAACCTGCTATTCCGCTGGTTCGTCGGCCTGGCCATCGACGACCCGGTGTGGGATCACTCGGTGTTCTCGAAGAACCGTGACCGCCTCAATGCCCAGGCCGTGGCCGCCGAGTTTCTGAGCGAAGTGGTGCGCCTGGCAGAGAAACAGGGGCTGATCTCGGATGAGCATTTCTCGGTCGATGGCACGCTGCTGCAGGCCTGGGCTTCGCAGAAGAGCTTCCGGCCCAAGGACGACTCTCCGGATGAACCGGGCCCCGGTCCGCGCAATGCCCAGCCAGACTTCAAGGGCCAGAAGCGCAGCAACGACACCCACGCCTCGACCAGCGATCCGGATGCCCGGCTGTACCGCAAGAGCCATAACACGGGCGCACAGCTGAGCTACATGGGGCATGTACTGATGGAACACCGCAGCGGCCTGGTGCGCGGTGCTCATGTGACGCTGGCCAGTGGCCGGGGCGAGCGCGAAGCCGCGCTGGCGATGCTGAGCAAACTGGGTGGCCGCCGCAGGCGCACCCTGGCCGCGGACAAGGCCTACGACACGGCAGACTTCGTCGCCGCTTGTCGCGCACTCGGCGTGACGCCCTATGTGGCGCAGAACACCAGTGGCCGGCGCAGCGCCATCGATGGGCGCACCACGCGACACGCCGGTTATGGCGTGAGCCTGAAGATACGCGCCTGGATCGAAACCCACTTCGGCTGGCTCAAGGCAGCGGCAGGCCTGCGTCAAGTGAAGCAGCGCGGCTTGGAGCGGGTCACCGCCTTGTTCCAGCTGGCCATGGCGGCAAGCAACCTGGTGCGCCTGCCGAAATTGCTGGCTGCAGGCACAGCGGCATGAGCGCGCTCACGGGGAAGGTGCGCCCGGAGCCTGCCAAATCGGGCTATTTCATCGGTCAGACGCCCTGAGCAAGGCTTATCCGACCGCGACGATTGCTATCACAACGCGGTACTCGCAGTCATCGCAGTGAATTTCAACAAGCTGTTAGCGCCGGTTGACCGTCTGCGCGGCGCGCAGCACGTCGGCGCCTATCTCCGCCTCGTACTGCTGCCACAGCGGCTGCATGGCCGCGCGCCAGGCCGCGCGCTCCTCCTTGCCGAGGGTCACCAGGCGCGCGTTGCCGGCGCCGAGCAGCTGCTCGCGGCCCTTGCGGTTGAGTTCCTCGGCATCGCGGTTCACCTGGGCGGTGACCTCCTCGACTATCGCCTCCAGTTCGCTGCGGGTGGCGTAGGGAATGCTCTGCCAGAACGACGAGCTGCTGATCAGCATGTAGTTCAGCGAGCCGTGGTTGGTCTCGGTGATGAACGGCTGGGCGCGGTCGAAGCCGCTCGCGGTCATGTTCGACCAGGCATTCTCGGTGCCCTGCACTATGCCGTCCTGCAGGGCCTTGAGCGACTCGCCGAAGGGAATCCGCTTGGCCTCGGCGCCGAGCGCGGCGAACTGCGCTTCCAGCACGCTGGAAGACTGGATGCGGAAGGCCAGGCCCTTGGCATCGCCCGGCGCGCGCAGCTCGCGGGTGGCCGAGAGCTGCTTCATGCCGTTGTTCCAGAAGGCCAGGCCATAGATGTTGTTGGCGGCCATGGAGCGCAGCAGCTCGCGGCTCTTGTCGCGGCGCTGGAAACGCTTGACCGCCGCCAGGTCGTCGAACAGGAACGGCAGGTCGAACACCTGCAGCTGCTTGGTGTAGGCCTCGAACTTGGATACCGAGGGCGCCAGCATCTGCACCTCGCCGCGCTGCAGGGCGGCCATCTCGTCGGCGTCGCCGAACAGCGTGGAGTTGGGGTAGACCTCGACCTTCACCGCACCGCCCAGGCGCTCGGCGACCAGGCGCTGGAACAACAGGGCGCCACGGCCCTTGGGGGTGTCCTCGGCCACCACATGGGAGAACTTGATCAGGATCGGCTCCTTGCCGTCGGCCAGGGCCGGAGCGGACAGCAACAGAGAGCAGGAGAGCAATAGTGCGAACAGGTACTTCATGGACTTCCTTGCGGCAATGCAATAGCTGCGCCCCGCGAAACGGGCGGGGCGAATGGCGATTGGGATTGTGTTCGGCCGCGGCGGCCGTGGGGTTCGGGCGGTGCCTACACGTCAGGTCGCGTGGCCATCCGATTTGTTGTTGGACATGCCGCCCATTGCGGAACTTCGGCGGCGGCAAGTGACTGCATATTCTCCGGATTGCACCCCAAGGTCACAAGCCGCCTGTTTCTCACTTCGAGACATTTCCCTATGCATCTAGGACAATGCGCCAGCTCCACTCAGCCGACCCCGCCGCCATGCCGACTCTCGCCACGCCCTTCGCCCAGCTCGACCTGATCCGCCAGCCGGAGATGGCCAACGAGCCGCTGCAGGCCTTCGATGCCGCCGACGAATACCTGCTGGCCCAGCTGCACGAGCAGGGCCTGCAGGCGCACAGCCGGGTGCTGCTGCTCAACGACGCCTTCGGCGCCCTGGCCTGCTCGCTGGCCGCGCATTGCCAGGTGACCAGCAGCGGCGACTCGCACCTGGGCTTTCTCGCCCTGCAGAAGAACCTCGCGCGCAACGGCCTGGCCGCCGACGCCGTGCGCTTCGTGCCGGCCAGCGCGACGGCCGAGGGCCCCTTCGACTGGGTACTGCTGCGCGTGCCCAAGACCCTGGCCCTGCTGGAGGAACAGCTGATCCGCCTGCACGGCCAGTTGGCCCCCGGCGCCCGGGTGGTGGCGGGCGCGATGATCAAGCACCTGCCGCGTAGCGCCGGCGATCTGTTGGAGAAGTACATCGGCCCGCTGCAGGCCTCGCTGGCGGTGAAGAAGGCGCGCCTGCTGACGGCCACCCCCGAGGCCAGGACGGCCCCGGTGTCGCCCTATCCGACCCGCTACCGCCTGGACAACCCGGCCATCGAGCTGCTCAACCACGCCAATGTGTTCTGCCGCGAGGGCCTGGATATCGGCACCCGCGCCTTCCTGCCGCACCTGCCCAGGTCGCTGGCGCCGCAGCGGGTGGCCGACCTCGGCTGCGGCAACGGCGTGCTGGCCATCGCCTTCGCCCTGGCCAACCCACAGGCCGAGCTGACCCTGGTCGACGAGTCCTATATGGCCGTGCAGTCGGCCGAGCAGAACTGGCGCGCGGCACTGGGCGAGCGCTCGGCGACCTTCCGCGCCGCCGACGGCCTGGCCGACCAGCCGCGCGACTCGCTCGACCTGGTGCTGTGCAACCCGCCCTTCCACCAGCAGCAGGTGGTCGGCGACTTCCTCGCCTGGCGCATGTTCCAGCAGGCCCGCGCGGCGCTGGTCACAGGCGGCGAGCTGTGGATAGTCGGCAACCGTCACCTCGGCTACCACGCCAAGCTGGGGCGTCTGTTCCGCGGCGTCGAGCAGGTGGCGGCCAACCCCAAGTTCGTGGTGCTCAGGGCCATCAAGTAGCCTGGGAGCCCCTCACCCCAGCCCTCTCCCGGAGGGAGAGGGAGTCGAGCAGTGCTAGTTCTGAGCAGCGAGCCCGTCGACAGCTCGGACTGCCCCCTCTCCCTCCGGGAGAGGGTTGGGGTGAGGGAAGCGCGGCTGCGACAATTCGCCCGATGCGACAATACGCCAGCTACGCCGCGTCCTAGGCTTGACGGAAGATTGATTCAGATCAATTTCCGGAGTGGCCATCATGTTCGGCCTGGATGCACTGGAGCTGGGGCGCCTGCAGTTCGCCTTCACCGTCTCCTTCCACATCATCTTCCCCGCCATCAGCATCGGCCTGGCCAGTTACCTGGCCGTGCTCGAAGGCCTGTGGCTGAAGACGGGGCGCGAGGTCTACTACGACCTGTTCCGTTTCTGGCTGCAGATCTTCGCCGTCACCTTCGGCATGGGCGTGGTCTCCGGGGTGGTGATGAGCTACCAGTTCGGCACCAACTGGGCCGGGCTGTCCACCGCCGCCGGCAGCATCATGGGGCCGCTGCTGACCTACGAGGTGCTCACCGCCTTCTTCCTCGAGGCCGGCTTCCTGGGGATCATGCTGTTCGGCCTGAACAAGGTCGGCCGCGGCCTGCACTTCTTCGCCACCCTGATGGTGGCCATCGGCACGCTGATCTCGACCTTCTGGATCCTCTCCTCGAACAGCTGGATGCACACCCCGCAGGGCTACAGCCTGGTCGACGGCGTGTTCCAGCCCGAGTCCTGGTGGGCCATCGTGTTCAACCCGTCCTTCCCCTACCGCCTGGCGCACATGGCGGTGGCGGCCTTCCTCAGCACCGCCTTCGTGGTCGGCGGCACCGCCGCCTGGCACCTGCTCAAGGGCAAGCGCGACGAGGCCACCCGCATGATGTTCTCCATGGCCCTGTGGATGGCGCTGCTGGTCGCCCCCATCCAAGCCTTTATCGGCGACGCCCACGGCCTCAACACCCTCAAGTACCAGCCGGCCAAGGTGGCCGCGATGGAGGGCCACTGGGACACCGAGAAAGGCGTGCCGCTGCTGCTGTTCGGCATCCCCGATATGCAGGAAGAGACCACCCACTACGCCATCGGCATCCCGCGCCTGGCCAGCCTGATCCTCACCCATGACCTCGACGGCGAGATCAAGGGCCTCAAGGACTGGGCGCCGCAGGACCGGCCCAACGTGCCGGTGGTGTTCTGGAGCTTCCGCGTGATGGTCGGCCTGGGCCTGGCGATGATCCTCTGCGGCGTGCTCGGCCTGTGGCTGCGCCGTGGCGGGCGGATCTACGAGGCCAGGGGCTTCCAGCGCCTGATGCTGGCGATGGGCCCGAGCGGGCTGATCGCCCTGCTGGCCGGCTGGGTGACCACCGAGGTCGGCCGCCAGCCCTGGGTGATCTACGGCCTGCTGCGCACCTCGGATGCGGTGTCCAACCACAGCGCCACCCAGATGGGAGTGTCGCTGAGCATCTTCGTGCTGGTGTACTTCCTGGTGTTCGGCGTCGGCATCACCTATCTGCTGCGCATGATGCGCAAGGGCCCGACCCTCGGCCTGCTGCATGCCCACACCGCGGAACAGGACGGTGGCCCCGGCCATGCGCGCACTCCGTCGCGGCCGCTGTCGGCCGCCGACGAGAGCGTCGAAGACGAACAGGAGAGCCGCCAATGAGCATCGATCTGCCGCTGATCTGGGCCGGGGTGATCGCCTTCGGCATCTTCATGTACGTGGTGATGGATGGCTTCGATCTGGGCATCGGCATCCTCTACCCCTTCTTCCGCGACAAGGACGAGCGCGACGCCATGATGAACACCGTGGCGCCGATCTGGGACGGCAACGAGACCTGGCTGGTGCTCGGCGGCGCCGGGCTGTTCGCCGCCTTCCCGCTGGCCTACTCGGTGGTGCTCACCGCGCTGTACCTGCCGCTGGTGATCATGCTGATCGCCCTGATCTTCCGCGGCGTGGCCTTCGAGTTCCGCTTCAAGGCCAAACGCACCCGCCACCTGTGGGACGCCGCCTTCATCTGGGGCTCACTGCTGGCGACCTTCGCCCAGGGCGTGGTGCTGGGCGCCTTCATCGAGGGCATCGAGGTGGAGAACCGCGCCTTCGCCGGCGGCCCCTTCGACTGGCTGGCGCCCTTCCCGCTGTTCTGCGGCGCCGGCCTGGTGGTCGGCTATGCCATGCTCGGCTGCGCCTGGCTGCTGATGAAGACCGAGGGCCAGCTGCGGCGCAAGATGTACAGGCTGATGCTGCCGCTGACCTGCCTGATGCTGGCCTTTATCGCCGCCGTCAGCCTGTGGACGCCCATCGCCCACCCGGCCATCGCCGAGCGCTGGTTCACCCTGCCCAACCTGTTCTACTTCATCCCGGTGCCGACCCTGGTGGCGGTGGCCGTGCTCGGCATAGTGCGGGCCGTGCACCTGAAGATCGACTGGCAGCCCTTCGTGCTGACCCTGGCGCTGATCGCCCTGTCCTACACCGGCCTGGCCATCAGCCTGTGGCCGAACATCATCCCGCCCTCGGTGAGCATCTGGGAGGCCTCGGCTCCCGCGAGCAGCCAGGCCTTCGCCCTGGTCGGCGTGGTGCTGATGGTGCCGATCATCCTGTTCTACACCGGCTACAGCTACTGGGTGTTCCGCGGCAAGGTCAAGGTCGGCGAGGGTTACCACTGATGAACGACGACAGGCCGCCGCTGGCCAGGCGCCTGGCCTGGTTCGTTGCCCTGTGGCTGGGCGGCGTACTGGCCGTGGGGCTGCTCGCCTATGCGATCAAGTGGGGCATGGGCCTGGCCTGAGAGCCTGCTTGCGACCTCTTGATCGTCGGCCATGCCGCGTTGGAATTGGGCTCGGGCTGCTCATTTACGGTGTGTAAACTCCGCGCCCTCGCCCAATTCCGCCTAGCCTGGCTCTAGCTCAAAAGGTCGCAAACAGGCCCTGACTGGACATCTTTTGCACGGCGGCGCATAGTCCGCGCCGCCCGCAGCGTCGCGGGCCATGCGAGGAATCCGCCGATGAGCAAGAAGCGCAACAAGCGGCCGAACAAGGCCAAGTCCATAATCGCCCAGCCACTGTTCCGTTGCCGCCAGGAACAGCCGAAGAAAGGCAAAGGCAGCTACCGCCGCGAAGCCTCCCACTGGGAGGCTTCTTGCTTTCTGGCGGCCTGAAACGCCCTGGTCATGCTATGGTCGCGCTCTGACTGGCACTACCGAGATTCCCCCGCAATGCCCCTTCGCCTCTCCCATCCGCGCTTGGCCGGGCTGATCGCCGGCACCGCCCTGCTGCTCGGCGCCTGCGCCGAGACCCCGACCCCGGAAGCCGAACAGATCTCCAGCAAGCCGGGCGCCACGGTGCAACGCATCGAGCCGAGCGCGGCTCAGGTCCAGGTCGCCGTGCCGCCGGCCCCGGCGGTGACCTTCGCCGAGTGGCGCACGCGCTTCCGCCTCAAGGCCCTGCGCGCCGGCATCGACGCCGGGCTGTTCGACCGGGCCCTGGCCGGTATCGAGCCGGACGCCAGCGTGGTGCGCGCCGATGGCGCCCAACCGGAATTCACCCGCCCGGTGTGGGAGTACCTGGACGGCGCCATGTCGCCGGTGCGCGTGCGCAAGGGCCAGGCCCTGCTCGCCGAACACGCCGCCAGCCTGCAGGCCATCGAGCGCCGCTACGGCGTGGAGCGCGAGACCCTGGTGGCGATCTGGGGCATGGAGAGCAGCTTCGGCCAGTTCCAGGGCGAGCACTCGGTGATCCGCTCGCTGGCCACCCTGGCCTTTGAGGGGCGCCGCCCGCAGTGGGCCGAAGAGCAGTTGCTGGCCGCCCTGCAGATACTGCAGAGCGGCGACATAGGCCCGAACGGCCTGCGCGGCTCCTGGGCCGGCGCCATGGGCCAGACCCAGTTCATCCCCACCACCTACCTGAGCCATGCGGTGGACTTCGACGGCGACGGCCGCCGCGACATCTGGAACTCCAGCGCCGACGCCCTGGCCTCGGCCGCCCACTACCTGCAGGCCTCCGGCTGGCATCACGGCAAGCCCTGGGGCTTCCAGGTCGCCCTGCCGGACGGCTTCGACTATGCCCTGGCCGACAGCGAGATCCGCAAGACCTATGCGCAGTGGCACGCGCTCGGCGTGAAGGGCACGCCCGCCGGCCTGGCGCCGAACGACACCGGCTACCTGCTGCTGCCGGCCGGTCATCGCGGCCCGGCGTTCCTGGTGTTCGGCAACTTCGCCGCCATCCTCAAGTACAACAACTCCTCCTCCTATGCCCTGGCCGTGGGCCTGCTCGGCCAGCGCTTCGGCGGCGGCGGACAGATCGGCGGCAGCTGGCCGAAGGACGAGCGCCCGCTCGGCCGCAGCGAACGCATCGCCCTGCAGCAAGGTCTGGCGGCCAAGGGCTACGACCCGGGCCCGGCCGACGGCATCATCGGCGCCAACACCCGCCGCGCCGTGCGCGCCTTCCAGCAGAGCCTGGGCCTGCCGGCCGACGGCTATCCGACTCCGGCGCTGCTGCAGCGCCTGCGCTGAGCAAAGGCTGCTGCGCGTCGGCCGGGCGTTGTTGGAGAGAGGCCTCGGGTGCTCATTTACCACTCGTAAACTCCGCGCCCTCTGCCTCTCTACTCGCTGGCGCTCGCCCTTCGGGCCAGCCTATGGCTGTTACTCCCTCTGGTCGTTTCTCGCCTAGCCCGGCTCTAGCTCGCTAGCCTTTGCACCGCTAAAGCTTACGGCATGGCCCAGAGATGGGCCGCCACCAGCGCGCGCCAGGGGCTGAAGGGCTGCAGCCAGTCGCGCACGAAGGGCTGGCCGAGCTTCTCTGCGGAACCCAGCAGGCGCTGCAACTGGCGACGCACCGCGGCGTCGCCGTGCAGCGAGCCGTCCATGCGGGCGAAGCCGCGCAGCAGGGCATAGTCCACCGTCCAGGGGCCGATACCCTTGAGCGCCAGCAGGCGCTGGCCGATGGCCTCGGCCGGCTCGTCCGCCAGCCATTGGTCCAGCGGCAGACGCCCCGCCAGCACTTCACGCGCCAGCATCAGCAGGGTCTGGCTCTTGGCCCGCGAGAAGCCGGCCCGGCCCAGGGCATCCTCGTCCAGCGCCGCCACCGCCGCCGCGTCCGGGTAGCACAGCAGGCCGCCGGAGTGCGCCCGCCCGGCCAGCCGGATCAGCTTGCGGCGCAGGGAGATGGCCACCGCCAGGCTGATCTGCTGGCCGCTGATGGCCCAGCTCAGCGCTTCGAACGGGCTGCTCGACTGCGGCACGCGCAGGCCGGGATGGGCGGCGATCAGGCGGCCGAGCAGCGGGTGGCCGGCATGCGCCGCCGCGAACGCGGCCACCGGCTGGGTCAGCCCCAGCATGCGCTCGGCCAGCGCCCGCAGCGCCTGCGGCTCCTCGGCCACCCGGCCATCGATCGCCAGGGCCACCCGCGCCCGGCCAGGCGCGAAACGCATGCTCAGGCAGGCCGGCAGGCCCTGCCAGAGCAGCCCCTTGTCCAGCCCGTCCGCCGTCACCCGCTCGGCCAGGGCCTGGGCATCGCGGCCATGGAAGGCGAGCAGGTCGGCCGGGCGGAAGTCCGCCGGCAGCTCCAGAACAACCTCGATACGGCTCACTGCAAAGTCTCTCGATGGGCCAATGCCACCGGCACGGGCAAACTCAGGGAAGCACGGGCGGCCCGACAGTGCCTCTCGCCGCCAGCCGACAGGCGCCGGCGCCGTGCCAAGGCGTCTATGGTAGACTGCGATCCGGCCACAAGCCCCGCCACCGAAGCCCCTACCGGAGCCGAGATCAGATGTCCGACACCCCCTCGCCCAAGTCCGTAGCCAGCGGCGAAAAATTCCGTACGCCGCAGGGTATCACCGCGATCAAGGATGGCCAGAAGCGTCGCGCTTCGGCCGAGCCGCAGATCGTCGAACCCAAGCCGAGCTGGCTGCGGGTCAAGGCGCCGAGCGGCAGCCGCTTCGAGGCGGTCAAGCGCAATGTAGGCGAGCATCGCCTGAGCACCGTGTGCCAGGAATCGCACTGCCCGAACATGGGCGAATGCTGGTCCAACGGCACCGCCACCATCATGCTGATGGGTTCGGTGTGCACCCGCGCCTGCCGCTTCTGCGCGGTCGACACCGGCAACCCGAATGGCTGGCTGGACCTGGAAGAGCCGCAGAACACCGCCAAGTCGGTGGAGCTGATGGGCCTGCGCTACATAGTGCTGACCTCGGTGGACCGCGACGACCTGGCCGACGGCGGCGCCGCACACTACGCCGCCTGCGTGCAGGCGATCAAGGCCAACACCCCGCGGGTGGTGGTGGAAGCGCTGACGCCGGACTTCGACGGCGACCAACAGGCGATCGCCCGCGTGGTGGATTCCGGCCTCGAGGTGTTCGCGCAGAACGTCGAGACGGTCAAGCGCCTGACCCATGTGGTGCGCGACCCCCGCGCCGGCTACGAGAAGACCCTGAAGGTGCTGGAGTTCGCCAAGCAGCATCGCCCGCAGGTACTGACCAAGACCAGCCTGATGCTGGGCCTGGGCGAGACCGACGAGGAGATCCTGCAAACCATGGACGATCTGCGCGCCATCGGCGTCGACATCCTCACCCTCGGCCAGTACCTGCAGCCGACGCGCAACCACCTGAAAGTGCAACGCTGGGTCAGCCCCGAGGAGTTCAACCGCTTGCGCGACATCGGCCTGGAGAAAGGCTTCATGGAAGTCGCCGCCGGCCCGCTGGTGCGCTCCAGCTACCGCGCCGACCGGGTGTTCGAGAAGAACAACCTGGGCCTGGCCGCCCCCGTCCCAGTGCCCGGCCAGCAGCAGGACGACAGCCTGATTCCGGCGCTCAATCTGAACTGACAGCGGCGAAAACGAAAAGGCCATGGTCACCCCATGGCCTTTTTCGTTTGCCTCAGACGTAGCCCAGGCGCTCGCGCAGGGCGCGCTCTAGGCGCTGCGCCACCTCGTCCAGCGCGGGCGGGCTCTGCAGCAGGTCCTTGAGCTGGACCATCTTCAGGCCGGCATAGCCGCAGGGATTGATGCGCAGGAACGGCGCCATGTCCATGTCGACGTTCAGCGCCAGACCATGGAAGGAGCAGCCGTTGCGCACCCGCAGGCCCAACGAGGCGATCTTGTCGCCGTTGACATACACTCCCGGGGCGTCGGCCTTGGGCGCCGCCTCGATGCCATAGCCGGCCAGCACATCGACCAGCGCCAGCTCCATAGCGGTGACCAGCTCGCGTACTCCCAGCTTGCGCCGGCGCAGGTCGAGCATCAGGTAGGCCACCAGCTGGCCGGGGCCGTGGTAGGTGACCTGGCCGCCACGCTCGACCTGGATCACCGGGATGTCGCCCGGCGCCAGCAGGTGCTCCGGCTTGCCGGCCTGGCCTTGGGTGAACACCCGCGGATGTTGCAGCAACCAGATCTCGTCGGGGCTCGACGCATCGCGCTCGGCGGTGAAGCGGCGCATGGCTTCCAGGGTCGGCAGGTAGTCCGCCAGGCCCAGGTGACGCACGACGAGCTCGGCCACTAGAGCACCATGTGCACGCGGCCGGTGGCCTTGAGGTCGCTGTGGATCGCCTGCAGCTGCTCGATGCTGGTGGCGGTGATCAGCACCTGCACGGAGAGGAAGCGGCCGTTGCGGCTGTCGCGCGACACCAGGCTGGCGGGATCGAGGTCCGGCGCGTGGCGCTGGATCACTTCCACCACCAGGTCGGCGAAGCCTGCGCCGGCCTCGCCTATCACCTTGATCGGGTAGCGCTCGCAGGGGAATTCGATTTTCGGGGCTTGTACTTCGGTATCGGTCATCAGGGTGCTCCGGGTTTGTGGCCCGCGAGAAAAACAGAACGCCCCGTCAGGGGCGTCTCATGAGCGAGTCGCTCCGCGACTCGTCGGCCTTTCGCCAAAAATGGGCGCGCCTGGCCGGTTTTTCAAGGCGCGCCCATCGCCTCAGTTGAACAGGCCGTAGAAGAACAGGCGGATGCTGTCCCACAGGCGGCGGAAGAAACCGCCCTCCTCCACCGGCTCCAGGGCGATCAGGTCGGCGCTGTGCACCAGCTCCTCGCCCAGCTTGACCTCGACCTTGCCGATCACGTCGCCCTGCTTGAGCGGCGCCACCAGTTGTGGCTCCAGCACCATGCTGGCCTTGAGCTGCTTGATCTGGCCCTTGGGCAGGGTCATGGACAGGTCCTCGGCCAGGCCGGCCTTGACCTGGCGACCGACGCCCTTCCATACCTGGGCCTGGGTCAGCTCCTGGCCGGCCTTGTAGAAGGTCTGGGTCTCGAAGAAGCGGAAGCCGTAGGTCAAAAGCTTCTGGGTCTCGGCCGCGCGGGTCTTCTCGCTGTCGGTACCGAACACCGAGGTGATCATGCGCGCGTCGTTGCGCACGGCCGAGGCCACCAGGCAGTAGCCGGCTTCCTCGGTGTGGCCGGTCTTCAGGCCGTCGACCGTGCTGTCGCGCCACAGCAGCAGGTTGCGGTTGCCCTGCTTGATGTTGTTCCAGAGGAACTCCTTCTGCGAGTAGATCGCGTAGTGCTGCTTGTCCTCGTTGATGATGGCACGGGCCAGGATGGCCATGTCGTGGGCGCTGGAATAGTGCTCCGGATGCGGCAGGCCGGTAGCGTTCATGAAGTGCGAGTTCTTCATGCCGAGCCGCTCGGCGGTGGCGTTCATCATGTCGGCGAAGGCGTCCTCGCTGCCGGCGATGTACTCGGCCAGCGCGATGCTGGCGTCGTTGCCGGACTGGATGATGATGCCGTGCAGCAGGTCGTCCACCGTGACCTGGCTGTTGATCGGCAGGAACATGGTGGAGCCGCCGGAGGCCGCGCCGCCGGTGCGCCAGGCATGCTCGCTGACGGTGACCAGGTCCTGCTCGCCGATCTTGCCCTTGCGGATTTCCAGGGTGGCGATATAGGCGGTCATCAGCTTGGTCAGGCTGGCCGGCGGCAGGCGCTGATCGCCATTGTTCTCCACCAGCACCTTGCCGCTGGCGCCGTCCATCAGCACATAGGATTTGGCGGCCAGTTGCGGCGGCGAGGGAATCGCCGATTCGGCGGACGCGACGCAGGGCGCGGCCAGCATCACGAGCAGGGAGAGGCGTTGGGCAAGGCGAGAGATGTTCATCCGTTTCTCTGAAGTCACTGTTCAACAATGGCACGGGCGGCCTCGGCCGCCCGCATTCACCGCCGCCTCACGGCGGCGGACGAAGTCCGCTCAGAACCTGTTCAAAGTCTTGCGAGCTAGAGCCAGGCTAGGCAGAAACAGGCGAGGAAGCGCAGTTTACGAGCGGTAAATGAGCATTCCGAGTCTGTTTTTAACGACGCATGGCCGACGCGCAGCAGACTTTAAACAGGTTCTCAGTCGGGGCGCACCAGGGTCGGCTCCCCAAGATTGGCCAGGCGCACGCTGTCCTGCAGCTGCTGCGCCTCGGCCTGGGTCTCAACCGGCCCCAGGCGGACTCGGTGCAATATCTGCTGGTTGCGCACCACCGAGCTGATAAACACCTGGGCAGGCACCGTTTGGCTCAGCTTGGCCTTGAGAAGTTCCGCAGCGTCGGGATTGGCGAAGGCGGCTACTTGGAGATACAGGCCAGAGACTGCGGGCGTAGCGTTTTTTTTTACCTCGACCTGGACCGGCAGCACGGCGGCCGCATGCTGCTCGGCCGGCGGGCTGTACTGCTCGATCGGCTGGCTGGCGGCCACCGCCAGCGGCTGCGCGGCGGCCGGCTGCGGGCTGGCCATCTTCGGCTGCGCCAGCACCATGGGCACCGGGCGCCCCTGGGCGGCCCACCACTCGTGCGGGTCGATGCCCTCGACCTTGACCCGCGCGGTGCCGCTCTCGGCATAGCCGAGCTTCTTCGCCGCGGCGAAGGACAGGTCGATGATGCGGTCGGAATAGAAGGGCCCGCGGTCGTTGACCCGCAGGATTACGCTCTTGCCGTTGTCCAGGTTGGTCACCCGCACATAGCTCGGCAGCGGCAGGGTCTTGTGCGCGGCGGTCATGCCGTACAGGTCGTAGGCCTCGCCGTTGGCGGTGGCCTGGCCGTGGAACTTGGTGCCGTACCAGGAGGCGGTGCCGGTGGCGACATAGCGACGGCTGTCGCGGATCGGGTAATAGGTCTTGCCCATCACCGTGTAGGGGTTGGCCTTGTAGTTGCCGTAATGCGGCATCGGCACGGCATCGGGGATGCGCGACACGTCGACGTCCCACCAGGGCGCGCCGTCGCGGTGCGGACGGTTGTAGTCGGAAGGCCCGGAGATCGGCTGCGAGCCCGGCGCCACCGGCTGCGGCGCACGGCTGCTGGAGCAGCTGGCGAGTGCCAGGCCGAGCACGGCCAGGGCCAGGCCACGCAGCGCCAGGTTCATGGCCGGCCCCGCTTGGCCAGCAGCTCGCCGGACAGCTGGTGCACGGCCATGGCGTACATGGCGCTGCGGTTGTAGCGGGTGATCACGTAGAAGTTGGGTAGGCCCATCCAGTACTCCTGGCCCTCGGCGCCGTCGAAGCGGAAGGCGGTGACCGGGATATCGTCGCGCAGCACGTCGCCGCTGACCCAGCCCAGGGCGCGCAGCTCACCGACGTTCTTCACCGGATCGAGGCCTTGGGTCAGGCCGCCCTCGGCCAGTTCGCCCTTGATCTGGGCGCGGCTGACCACCGGCTCGCCGGTCGTCCAGCCATGGCGCTTGAAGTAGCTGGCGACGCTGCCGATGGCATCCACCGGGTTGCTCCAGATGTCGATGTGGCCGTCGCCGTCGAAGTCCACGGCATAGGCGCGGAAACTGCTCGGCATGAATTGCGGCAGGCCCATGGCCCCCGCGTAGGAGCCCTTGAGATTGAGCGGGTCGACCTGCTGCTCGCGGGCCAGGATGAGGAACTCGCGCAGCTGCTGGCAGAAGAATTCGGCGCGCGGCGGGTAGTCGAAGCACAGGGTGGACAACGCATCGAGCACGCGCCAGCTGCCGGTGTTGCCGCCGTAGAAGGTCTCCACGCCGATGATCGCTACAATCACCTGGGCCGGCACGCCATATTCCTGCTCGGCACGCGCCAGGGCGTCGGCATGCTTGTTCCAGAAGTCCACGCCCTTGCCGATGCGCGCCTCGGTGATGAAGATCGGCCGGTAGTCCTTCCACGGCTTGACCTTCTCGGCCGGCCGGGAAATAGCGTCGAGGATCGCCTGCTTGCGCTCCACCTGGTCGAACAGCGCGGTCAGCTGCTCGCCGGCGAAGCCGTGGTCGCGGGTCATCTCGGCCACGAACTCGGCCACCCTGGCCGAGCCCTGGTATTCCCCCGCGGCCTGGGCCGGCCCGGTCACGCCCAGCAGCGCCATCATGGCCACCGCAGCGCTACGCATTGCTTGTTTCAAATTCTGCACTCTTGTCATGCCTGGGCGATCCACTTGCGGTGCGTCTGGATCGCCATCAACACCCCGAACCCTGACAGCAGCGTCACCAGATGGGTTCCGCCATAACTGATAAAGGGCAGGGGTACCCCCACCACCGGCAGCAGTCCGCTGACCATGCCGATGTTCACGAATACATAGACGAAGAAGGTCATGGTCAGGCTGCCGGCCAACAGCTTGCCGAACAGCGACTGGGCGTTCGCGGTGATGATCAGCCCGCGGCCGATCAGCAGCAGGTAGACGAACAGCAGAATGCACACCCCGACCATGCCGAACTCTTCGCTCAGCACGGCAATGATAAAGTCCGTGTGGCTTTCCGGCAAAAAATCCAGGTGCGACTGGGTGCCGAGCAGCCAGCCCTTGCCGAATACGCCACCCGAGCCGATGGCCGCCTTCGACTGGATGATGTTCCAGCCGGTGCCCAGCGGGTCGCTCTCCGGGTTGAGGAAGGTCAGCACCCGCTGCTTCTGGTAATCACGCAAAACGAAGAACCACATGGCGATGGCGATCGGCACCACGGCCGCCAGCGCGCCGATGATCCAGCGCCACTGCAGGCCGGCCATGAACAGCACGAAGGCGCCGGAGGCGAGGATCAGCAGCGAGGTGCCCAGGTCCGGCTGCTTGAGGATCAGCACGAAGGGGATGAGGATCAGCACCAGGCTGATGGCGATGTGCTTGAACTTCGGCGGCAGGTTGTGCCGCGCCAGGTACCAGGCGATGGTCGCCGGCATGATGATCTTCATCAGCTCCGAGGGCTGGAAGCGGATCACCCCGGGAATATTGATCCAGCGCGTGGCGCCCATGGCCGTGTGGCCCATGACTTCCACCGCCACCAGCAGACCGACGCCCACCAGATAGGCCAGCGGCACCCAGCTGGCCATGAAGCGCGGCTCGAACTGGGCGATGACGATGGCCGCGACCAGGCCGATGGCGAAGGAGGTGCCCTGCCTGAACACCAGATCCCAGCTCTTGCCGCTGGCCGAATACAGCACGAACAGGCTGCCGGCGGCCAACGCCAGCAGGATCAGCAGCAGCCAGCCGTCGATATGCAGGCGCTGCAGCAGGCTGGCGCGGCGCTTGAACACGTCCTCCTGGGAAAGGTTGCGGTCGAATTCCTGGCGTTTCATCTTTGCACCCTCGCCTCTTCGGCCGTCAGTGGCGGGCGGTATTCCGGTTTGAGCTGGCCGTCGGGGCCCAGCAGCCAGGCGTCCATCACCTGCTTGACCACCGGCGCGGCGACCCCGGAGCCGGACTCGCCGTTCTCCACCATCACCGCCACGGCGATCTTCGGTGCCTGGGCCGGGGCGAAGGCGACGAACAGGGCGTGGTCGCGATGGCGCTCACGCACCTTGCTGCGGTCGTACTTCTCGCCCTGCTTGATCGCCACCACCTGGGCCGTGCCGCTCTTGCCGGCGATGCGGTAGGCGGCGGTGGCGCCGACCTTGGCCGCGGTGCCGCGCGGCCCGTGCATCACCGCCTCCATGCCCTGACGCCCGTAGTCCCAGAACTTGTCGTCGCGCAGCACTATGTCCGGCGGCGTCTCCATGCCGTCCATGGCGCCCTCGGCCATCAGCTCCTGCGGCGTCTGGCCGTCGGCGCTCTTGAGCAGGTGCGGGCGTATCCACTTGCCGCGGGTGGCCATCAGCGCGGTGGCCTGGGCCAGCTGCAGCGGCGTGGTCTGCATGTAGCCCTGGCCGATGCCGAGGATCAGCGTTTCGCCCGGATACCAGGCCTGGCGGTAGCGCGCGCGCTTCCACTCGCGCGAGGGCATCAGGCCGGCGGTCTCCTCGAACATGTCCAGCGCCACCCGCTGACCGAAGCCGAAGCGGGTCATGTAGGCGTGCAGGCGGTCGATGCCCATCTTGCGCGCCAGGTCGTAGAAGTAGGTGTCGTTGGAACGCATGATGGCGAACTCCATGTTCACCGAGCCGTCGCCCAGGCGGTTCCAGTTACGGTACTTGTGGCTGTTGCCGGGCAGCTGATAGTAGCCGGGATCGAACACCCGGGTCTGCGGGGTGATCACCCCGGCGTCCAGACCCGATACGGCCACCATCGGCTTGACCGTCGAGCCCGGCGGATACAGGCCGCGCAGCACCCGGTTGTACAGCGGCCGGTCGATGGAGTCGCGCAGCTCGGCATAGGCCTTGAAGCCGATGCCGGTGACGAAGGGGTTGGGGTCGAAGCTGGGCTGGCTGACCATGGCCAGCACCTCGCCGGTGGCCGGCTCGATCGCCACCAGGGCGCCGCGGCGATCGCCCAGGGCCTGCTCGGCGGACTCCTGCAGACGCACGTCCAGGCTCAGGGTGAGGTCCATCCCGGGAGTCGGATCGGTGCGCTTGAGCACCCGCAGCACCCGGCCACGGGCGTTGGTCTCGACTTCCTCGTAGCCGACCCGGCCGTGCAGCAGGTCCTCGTAGAAGCGCTCGATGCCGGTCTTGCCGATATGGTGGGTACCGGCGTAGTCGGTGGCGTCGAGATTCTTCAGCTCCTGTTCGTTGATCCGCCCGACATAGCCGACCGAGTGGGCGAAGCGCTCCTTCTGCGGGTAGTGGCGCACCAGCTGGGCGCTGACCTCGACGCCGGGCAGGCGGAACTGGTTGACCGCGATGCGGGCGATCTGCTCCTCGGACAGCTCGAACAGCACCGGCACCGGCTCGAAGGGGCGGCGCCCCTGGCGCATGCGCTTCTCGAACAGGGCGCGCTCGTCGGCGCCGAGTTCCAGCACCTCGACCACGGTATCGAGCACCCGCTGCCAGTCGCCGGCGCGCTCGCGGGTCAGGGTCAGGCTGAAGCTGGGCCGGTTGTCGGCGATGATCACCCCGTTGCGGTCGAAGATCAGCCCACGGGTCGGCGGGATCGGCTGCACATGGATGCGATTGTTCTCCGCCAGGGTCGAGTGATATTCGTACTGGATCACCTGCAGGTAGTACATGCGCGCGACCAGCACGCAGGTCAACAGCAACACCACCACGCCGCCGACCAGGACGCGCCGGCGCACGACGCGGGCGTCCTTCTCGTGGTCCTTGATGCGGATCGGTTGCGGCATCGACTGCTACTTACTTGTGATACGGATGGCCGGACAGCACGGTCCAGGCCCGATAGATTTGCTCACCGACCAGGATGCGCACCAGCGGGTGCGGCAGGGTCAGCGGCGACAGCGACCAGCGCTGCTCGCTACGCGCGCAGACTTCCGGCGCCAGGCCCTCGGGGCCGCCGACCATCAGGTTGACGTTGCGCGCGTCGAGGCGCCAGCGCTCCAGCTCGGCGGCCAGCTGCTCGGTGCTCCAGGGCTTGCCTGTGACCTCCAGGGTGACGATGCGTTCCCCCGCCTGCACCTTGCCCAGCATGGCCTCGCCCTCCTGGCGGATCAGGCGGGCGACGTCGGCGTTCTTGCCACGGGTGTTCAGCGGAATTTCCACCAGCTCCAGCGGCAGCTCGGCCGGCAGGCGCTTGACGTACTCCTGCCAGCCCTCCTCCACCCAGCGCGGCATGCGCGAGCCGACGGCGATCAGCTTGATACGCACGATTAGGGTCTGTTCCCGTTTCGGCACGAGCCGCGTTGCCGCGCCAAATGGCGCCAGGCTAGGCGCGGGACGCAGGCAATGGTCATTCCCTTGGCAAGTCCCGCAACGACGCATGGCGCCATTTGCCGCGCAACCCGCAGGGCCGGGCCGGTTTTGGCGCGGTGCTGCGTTATTCGTCGCTCATTTGGAATGACCAAACTTCTCTCCTCATGCCTTGCCCCACGCCAAAACCGGCGCCGGCGCGGCCGTGGCGAAACGGGAACAGACCCTATCTTATTCCGGCTGGTCTTGGTGATGGGCGCGGCTCTGCTCGGCGCCCTGCCACAGGCGCTCCAGGTCGTAGAACTGACGGGTGGCGACCTGCATCACGTGCACCACCACGTCGCCCAAGTCGAGCAGGGCCCATTCGCCGCCGTCCAGACCCTCGTTGCCGAGCGGGCGCACGCCCTGCTCCTTGACCTTCTCCAGGACGTTCTCGGCCATCGACTTGACGTGACGGCTGGAGGTGCCGCTGGCGATCACCATGAAATCGGTGACGCTGGTCTTGCCGCGCACATCGATGGTGGTGATGTCCTTGCCCTTGAGTTCTTCCAGGGCGCCTACGGCGACCCGGACCAGTTCTTCGTTCTGCATCTCTACCTCATGAAAGGGTTTGCGCAGGGTACAGCCCCTGCGTTTGGATATAGGTCAGCACGGCATCGGGCACCAGGTAGCGCGCCGAACGCCCGTCCGCCAGCAACTGGCGAATCTGCGTGGCGGACACCGCCAGCGGCGTCTGCCAGATGAAGCTGAGCTGCCCGCTCGGTCCCTCGAGGCTCAGCGGGTCGTGCACGCTGCGCGCGGCGACCAGATCGCGCAGCGCCTCGGGCGCCTCGCTGTCGGCGTCCGGGCGCTGCAGCACCAGCATGTGGCAGTGCTGCAGCAGTTCCTGCCAGCGGTGCCAGCTCGGCAAACCGCAGAAGGCATCCCAGCCGAGCAGGAGAAACAGCTGGTCGTCCGTCGCCAGTTCGCCGCGCACCGACTCCAGAGTGTCGACGGTGAAGGACGGCCTGTCGCGCCTGAGCTCGCGATCGTCCACCGCCAGCCGCGGCTCGCCGGCTACCGCCAGGCGCACCATGGCCAGGCGCTGCTCGGCCGTGGCCTGCGGCGCCTCGCGGTGCGGCGGGCGCGCGCTGGGCACCAGACGCAGCTCGTCCAGAGCCATGAACTCGGCCACTTCCAGCGCCGCGCGCAGGTGGCCGACGTGCACCGGGTTGAAGGTGCCGCCGAGCAGGCCGATGCGCCGTGGCGCGGCGGACTGGGCGCCCCCCTGCTTAGGCATTCTGCCCGCGCAGCTGGCCGTCGCCGATCACCACATACTTCTCGCAGGTCAGGCCCTCCAGGCCGACCGGACCGCGGGCGTGCAGCTTGTCGGTGGAGATGCCGATCTCAGCGCCCAGGCCGTACTCGAAGCCGTCGGCGAAGCAGGTCGGCGTATTCAGCATCACCGAGCTGGAGTCGACCTCGGCGAGGAAGCGCCGGGCCTGGCCCTGGTGCTCGGTGACGATGGCGTCGGTGTGGTGCGAGCCGTAATGATTGATGTGCTCGATGGCCTGCTCCAGGCCGTCGACCACGCGGATCGACAGGATCGCCGCCAGGTACTCGGTGCTCCAGTCCTCTTCCGTGGCCGGCAGCGCCTCGATCAGCGCGCGGGTGCGCTCGCAGCCGCGCAGCTCGACGCCCTTGTCGCGCAGGCGCGCGGCGATCGCCGGGAGGAAGTCGGCGGCCACCGCCTGGTCGACCAGCAGGGTCTCCATGGCGCCGCAGATGCCGTAGCGGTAGGTCTTGGCGTTGAAGGCGATGTCGCCGGCCTTGGCCAAATCGGCATGGGCGTCGACATAGACGTGGCAGATGCCGTCCAGGTGCTTGATCACCGGCACCCGTGCGTCCTTGCTGATGCGCTCGATCAGGCCCTTGCCGCCGCGCGGAACTATCACGTCGACGAACTCCGGCAACGTGATCAGCGCGCCGACGGCGGCGCGGTCGGTGGTCTCCACCACCTGCACGCAGGCGGCCGGCAGCCCGGCCTCGGCCAGGCCCTGCTGGATGCAGCGGGCGATGGCGCGGTTGGAGTGGATGGCCTCGGAACCACCACGCAGGATGGTGGCGTTGCCGGACTTCAGGCACAGGCTGGCGGCGTCGATGGTCACGTTCGGCCGCGACTCGTAGATGATGCCGATCACGCCCAGCGGCACGCGCATCTTGCCGACCTGGATACCGGACGGCCGATAGCTCATGTCGCGGATGGCGCCGACCGGGTCGGGCAGCGCGGCGACCTGGCGCAGGCCCTCGATCATGCCGTCGATGCGCGCTGGGGTCAGCGCCAGGCGGTCGACCATGGCTGGCTCCAGACCATTGGCGCGGGCGGCGGCCAGGTCCAGCTCGTTGGCGGCGGCAAGCTCGGCGCGGGCGGCGTCGAGGGCGGCGGCGGCGGCCAGCAGGGCGCGATTCTTCTGCGCCGTGCTGGCGCGGGCGAGCACCCGCGAGGCGGCGCGCGCGGCGCGGCCCAGACGGGTCATGTAGTCGAGTACGGACTCGGTCATGGTCGGCGAAGGTCCGGTGGCTGGAAAAAAGTGGCTGATTATAGCCGGCATGCCCCGCCGCGCCCAGCGCCGCCGGACGCACGACCAGGGCGATGGCCCCGAACAGCGGGCGGCGCTGCTAAGATCGCGCCACTCGCCGACCCGGAGCACCGATGCGCGCCCCCGCCCGCCCACTACCCGACAGCTTCTTCGACCGCGACGCCCAGTTGCTCGCCCGCGCCCTGCTGGGCAAGGTGATCCGCCATTGCCATCGCGGCCACTGGCTGGCGGCGCGGATCATCGAGACCGAGGCCTACTACCTGACCGACAAGGGCAGCCACGCCTCGCTCGGCTACACCGACAAGCGCCGCGCGCTGTTCCTCGATGGCGGGCACATCTACATGTACTACGCCCGCGGCGGCGACTCGCTGAACTTCAGCGCCCAGGGGCCCGGCAATGCGGTGCTGATCAAGTCGGCCGCGCCCTGGCTGGACGAGCGCTGCGCGGCCGACGCCCTGCCGCGCATGCAGGCCAACAACCCCGCCGCCAGCGGCGAGCCGCGCCCACCCGAACGCCTGTGCGCCGGCCAGACCCTGCTGTGCAAGGCACTCGGCCTCAGGGTAGCGGACTGGGACGGCCGCCGCTTCGACCCGCAGCGGCTGTTCGTCGAGGACGTCGGCGCGCGCCCGGCCCGCATCGTCCAGACCACCCGCCTGGGCATCCCGGCCGGGCGCGACGAACACCTGCCCTACCGTTTCGTCGACGCCGCCTTCGCCCGCCAGTGCACCCGCAACCCGCTGCGCCGGGGCCAGGTCGAAGGGCGCGACTACTTCCTGCTCGATCCCGAGGACACCCATGACTGAATGGTTCGCCCACCTATCGACCTGGCTGGAGGCCCACCCGCAGTGGCTGGGCCTGGTCCTGTTCCTGGCCGCCTGCCTGGAGTGCCTGGCCCTGGCCGGCCTGCTGGTGCCTGGCACCGTGCTGCTGTTCGCCCTCGGCGTGCTGGCCGGCAGCGGCGCCCTGAGCCTGGGCGAGACCCTGCTGCTGGCCTATGCCGGCGGCCTGCTCGGCGATGTCATCTCCTATGCCATCGGCCGTCGCTTCCACCAGGGCATCCGCCGCCTGCCGCTGCTGCGCGACCACCCCGAGTGGCTGAGCGGCGCGGAGCGCTATTTCCAGCGCTACGGCGTGGTCAGCCTGCTGGTCGGCCGCTACATAGGCCCGCTGCGGCCCATGCTGCCGCTGGTGGCCGGCATGCTCGACATGCCCTTCGTGCGCTTTCTGCTGATCAGCCTGCTGGCCGCCGGCTGGGCAGTGGCCTACCTGCTGCCGGGCTGGGCCACCGGCGCGGCCATGCGCCTGCCCCTGCCGGAGGGCTTCTGGCGCGAGGCCGGGCTGGTCGCCGCCGGCATCGCCCTGATGCTGCTGGCGGTGATCCACAGCAGCCTGCGCGAGCAGCGCTGGGCCACCCTGCTGGCCGCCGGCAGCAGCGCCGCGCTGCTGCTCGCCCTGCTGCTCGGCATCCCCCACCTCGACGCCCTCGACCACGGCCTGAACGCCCTGGTCCAGGAGCAGCGCAACCCGCACCTGGACAGCCTGGCCCTGCTGATCACCGGCCTCGGCGACTTCGACACCCAGCTGGCCGCCGGCGCATTGCTGACCCTGCTCCTGCTACTCGCCCGCCGCCTCCACGCCGCCCTGTTCGTCGCCAGCTGCATGCTGTGCACCGCCCTGGCCACCAGCGGCCTCAAGCAGCTGTTCGCCCGCGCCCGCCCGGAGGTGCTGCAGCATCCGCTGGAGAGCTTCAGCCTGCCCAGCGGCCACAGTTCGGCGGCCTTCGCCTTCTTCCTTGCCCTGGGCGTGCTGGCCGGGCGCGGCGCGCCGGCGCGCACGCGGCTGACCTGGATGCTGCTGGCCAGCCTGCCGGCGCTGTGCATCGCCGCCTCGCGGGTCTATCTGGGGGTGCACTGGCCGACCGACATACTGGCCGGCGCCCTGCTCGCCGGCAGCCTGTGCGCCGCCAGCCTGGCCTGGCTGCAGCGCCGCGCGCCGATGGCGCCGCTGGGCGCGCGGGTGTGGTGGCTGATCCTGCCGGCGACCCTGGCCCTGCTCGGCGCGATCAGCGCCTGGGCGCTGCCGCAGGCGATCCTGCAGTACCGCTATTGAGCTATTTCCGTAGGGTGGACAACGCCGAAAGCTTGTCCACCGTGACGGATGGCTGCGGCCATCCAGCCTATGCGGTGATCTCCTGCAACTGCTCCAGCAACTGCTGAATCAGCTCGAGACGCTGCGAAGGCGAGTCCAACACCAGCAGCTGCAGTTTCTGCTCGACGGCGAAGGGCAGCAGGTAGGCCAGCTGGTTGGCCAGGGCCTGCTGGCCGTCGACCGCCCCGCCCATGCCAAGGCCGGCCACCAGCGGATGCTCGGCCAGGGCGCCGAGCAGCGCGGCGAGGTCGGCGTGCTCGTCCAGCAGCGCGGCATCCCCGGCCTCGGCCAGCCAGTCCACCTCGGCCAGGGTCTGCTGGTTCGGCTGCACCAGCGCCTTGCTCACGCGAAAGCGCCGCCCACCCTCGACGCGGATGCCGAGCAGGCCGTTGGGGCGCTGCTGGAAGTCGCGGATCAGCGCCTCGCAGCCCAGCGCGGCGAAGCGCTTGACCGCCCCGCCGACCTCCTGGCCTTCGAGTATGGCGACCACGCCGAAGCCCTCACCGCGCTTCATGCAGGCGCTGACCATGTCCAGGTAGCGCGCCTCGAAGATCTGCAGATCGAGGATGCAGCCGGGAAACAGCACGGTGTTGAGCGGAAACAGTGGATAACTCATCGACGCTCCCTCAGAGCCTGTGCAAAGTCATGCGCGCTAGAGTCAGGCTAGGGCCAGGTGCCCGCGTAAACAAGCGAAGCGGCGTTTAACGGCGGCAAATCGTCTTTCGACAGGCACGCCCCGCCTCGCGCTTGACGGCGCTTCGCACGGGCTCTCAGACGACCAGCGCCACCGCCAGCGGCAGCAGCACGGCGGTCAGCATGCCCATCAGGCTCATGGCCAGGGCGGCGAAGGCGCCGCATTCCTCGCCCTCCTGCAGGGCGCGCGCCGTGCCCACCGCGTGGGCGGTCAGCCCCAGCGCCATGCCCTGGGCCGCCGGATGGCGCACGCCGGCGCGGCGCAGCAATTCCGGTCCGCAGATGGCGCCGAGCACCCCGGTGATCAGCACGAACACCGCGGCCAGCGCCGCCACCCCGCCGATCTGCTCGGCCACCAACATGGCGATGGGCGAGGTCACCGACTTGGGCGCGATGGTCATCAGCATCATCCGCTCTGCGCCGAACAGCCAGGCCAGGGCCACGCCCAGCAGGGTGGCGAGCAGACCGGCGAGCAGCAGGGTGAGCAGGGTCGGCCAGAACAGCTGGCGGATGCGCTTGAGATTGAGGAACAGCGGCACGGCCAGGGCCACGGTGGTCGGCCCCAGCAGCACGCCGAGCAGGAAGGTGCTCTGGCGATATTCCGCATAGCTGAGCCCGGCGGCCAGCAGCACGCCGATCAGCACGGTCATGGACACCAGCACCGGCTGCAGGAACACCCAGCGGGTGCGCTCGTAGGCGGCCAGCGCCAGCTGGTAGACCGCCAGGGTGATGCCGACGCCGAACAGCGGGTGATGCACCACCGCCTGCAGCGCGCCGTGCCAGTCCAGGCTCATGGCCGCTCCTCGCGCCGCGCCTGGCGCTCGATCAGGCGCTGCATCAGCCAGCCGGCGAACAGCAGCGACAGCAGCAGCGACAGGCCCAGGGCGCCGGCCAGCGCCCAGAAGTCGGCGGCGATCTGCTCGGCATAGGCCATCACCCCCACCGCCGGCGGCACCAGCAGCAGCGGCAGGTAGCGCAGCAGGCTGCCCGCGGCCTGGGTGATCGGTTCGCCGACTTCGCCGCGCAGCAGCAGGAAAAGGAACAGCAGCAGCATGCCCAGGATCGGGCCCGGCAGCATGGGCAGGCACAGCACGTTGAGGGCGGTGCCGAGCAGCTGGAACAGCACCAGCCAGGTCAGGCCGCGAAGCAGCATGCGGAGGTCTCCGGCGCGGGATGGACGAGCATTATAGGCACGCCCGAGGGGCCGCCATAAACCGCGACTTTCGGCTTGACCCACGCCGCCGCGCCATGCTGTTCTAGGGCCAGCCTGGTTCACCGTAAAGAGCAACAAGTAACCTCGCATCCTCAAGGAGGATCTATGCCGTTCGTACCCGCTGCACAACTGCAAGACTATGTAGGCAAGGAACTCGGACGTTCCGAATGGTTGACCATCGATCAGCAACGCATCGACCAGTTCGCCGAGTGCACCGGCGATCACCAGTTCATCCACGTCGACCCGGTCAAGGCCAAGCACACCCCCTTCGGCGGCACCATCGCCCATGGCTTCCTCAGCCTGTCGCTCATCCCCAAGCTGATGGAAGGCCTGATGATCATGCCCGAGGGCCTGAAGATGGCCGTCAACTATGGCCTGGACAGCGTGCGCTTCATCCAGCCGGTCAAGGTCGACTCGCGCGTGCGCCTGGCCGTCAGCGTGCTGGAAGTCACCGAGAAGCGCGCCGGCCAGTGGCTGATCAAGCTGCAGGCGACCCTGGAGATCGAGGGCGAGGAGAAACCGGCCTATATCGCCGAGCCGCTGACCCTCTGCTTCGTCTGACCGCACGGCGGTCGCACGCGACGGGGCGCCAAGGCGCCCCGTTGTCATTCTGGCGCTGGCATACTCGAAACATCGCAAGAACGGAACACTCATCATGCTGCGCACCCTGGCCCCACTCTCCCTCGCCCTGCTGCTGGCCGCCTGCGGCGACGGCGAGCCGCTGCTGCCGCCGGACGCCGTGCTGCCCGACGGCGGGCGCTACCGCGGCGAACTGGTGGACGGCCGCCTGCAGGGCGAGGGACGCATCGACTACGCCAACGGCGCCTACTACCAGGGGCGCTTCGACAATGGCCTGTTCGAAGGCCATGGCGAGTGGCGCGGCGCCCAGGGCGAGCGCTACGTCGGCCAGTTCCACCGGGGCCTGTTCCACGGTCAGGGCACGCTGACCGACGGCAACGGTGGCCGCTACGAAGGCGCCTTCGCCCAGGGCCGCATGCATGGCGAGGGGCATCTGCAGCGCGGCGGCCTGAGCTATCGCGGCGAGTTCGCCAAGGGCCTCTACCACGGCCTGGGCACCCTGGAGTGGCCGGACGGCAGCCGCCATCAGGGCCGCTTCGTGCGCGGCAAGCCGAATGGCGAGGGCACGCGCAGCAGCGCCGAGGGCCAGTTCAGCGGCACCTTCAAGAATGGCCTGCTGCAGGGCGAGGGCAGCTACCGGGGCGAGGACGGCGAAAGCTACAGCGGCGGCTTTCGCAACAGCCTGTTCCACGGCAAGGGCCGCTACCAGGACGGCGATGGCGAAGTCTGGAAAGGCCGCTTCGACAACGGTGCGCTGAACGGCAAGGGCGAGTTCCGCGGCAGCGACGGCCGCCACTACGAGGGCGAGTTCCGCTACTGGCGCTTCCACGGCCAGGGCAAGCTGAGCCTGGCCGACGGCAGCGTCTACCAGGGCCAGTTCGCCGACGGCCAGTACGCCGGCGCAGGCGCCCTCACCGCGCTCGACGGCCAGCGCACCCAGGGCATCTGGAGCAATGGCGAACTGCTGCGCCGCGACGACGGCGAGGCCAAGGCCGATCCGCTGGAACTCGGCCTGCTGCAACAGGGTCAACTCCTGCAACAGGCGCTGGACGCCCTGCCCGCCTCCACCCCGGCGGTCGAGCTGTACAGCCTGGCCCTGGCCGGCGACGGCAAGCAGAGCGTGTTCCTGCGCGAGGTCGACTATGTCAGCACGCTGCTGCGCGAGCGCTTCGGCACCCGCGGCCATGTCAGCCTGATCAACCATCGCGACCACCTGGCCGACCGCCCGCTGGCCACCCGCGAGAGCCTGAGCCGCGCCGTGCAGGCCCTGGCCGAGCGCAGCGGTCCCGAGGATCTGGTGTTCCTCTATCTGACCAGCCACGGCTCGCGCGAACACGAGCTGAGCATCGACCAGCCGCGCCTGCAGCTGGCCGACCTGCCGGCCAGCGAACTGGCTGCGCTGCTCGCACCGCTCAAGGACAGGCACAAGGTGGTGGTGATCTCGGCCTGCTACTCCGGCGGTTTCATCCCGCCGCTGAAGGACGGCAAGACCCTGGTGATGACCGCCGCCCGCGCCGACCGGGTGTCCTTCGGCTGCTCCGAGGACAACGACTTCACCTACTTCGGTCGCGCCCTGTTCGCCGAGGCGCTGAACGAGACCGACGACCTGGCCCGTGCCTTCGCGCTGGCCAAAGCCAAGGTCGCCGAGCGCGAGAAGGCCGACGACTTCGAGCCTTCCGAGCCGCAGCTGTGGGCGCCGCGGGCGGTGCTCGAGCACTGGAAGCGGCTGCGCCGGGAACAGGCCGAGCAGGCCCTGACGGCTGCGACGAAGGCGCCGTAATTTGCGATCAAATTCAGGCCGGTTCTGCCGATTCGCTCTAAGCTGATAAGTAACAGCGGAGGACCCAGCATGTACCTGACGCCGCAACACATACTCCTCGCCGGGGCCACCGGCCTCACCGGCGAACACCTGCTCGACCGCCTGCTCAGCGAGCCGACCATCAGCCGCGTGCTAGCACCCAGCCGCAGCCCGCTGGCCGAGCACCCGCACCTGGACAACCCGGTGGGGCAGCTGAGCGACCTGCTGCCGCAGCTGGCCGGGCGCATCGATGCCGCCTTCTGCTGCCTGGGCACCACCCTGCGCCAGGCCGGCTCCAAGGAGGCCTTCCGCGCCGTCGACCAGGAGCTGGTGCTGGCCTTCGCCCGCCGCGCCCGCGAGCTGGGCACTCGCCACCTGCTGGTGATCAGCGCGCTGGGCGCCGACCCGCATTCCACGGTGTTCTACAACCGGGTCAAGGGCGAAACGGAAGAGGCGCTCAAGGCGATGGACTGGCCGCAGCTGACCATAGTCCGCCCCTCCCTGCTGCTCGGCCCGCGCCGCGAGTTCCGCCTCGGCGAACGTCTGGCCGCGCCGCTGCTGCGCTGGATTCCCGGCAAGTACCGCGGCATCGAGGTGGCCGTGCTGGCCCGCGCCCTGTGGCGCCTGGCCCTGGAGGAGAGCGACGGCATCCGCATCATCGAGTCCGACGAACTGCGCCGCCTGGGCCGCTAACGGGCGGCGAGGCTTGACGGCGGCGCCCGGGTCGCCAAGGATTCGGCTCTTCGTCCGCAGGAAGTGACAGCCCATGAGCCTGGATTCGGTACGCGCCTTCTTCGCCGCCAAGGCCCCGGAAATCGCCATCATCGAGCTGGAAACCAGCACCGCCACCGTGGCCCTGGCCGCCGAGGCGCACGGCGTGGAGCCGGGGCAGATCGCCAAGACCCTGGCCTTTCGTGTGGGTGAGCGCGAGTTGCTGGTGGTGGCCCGCGGCGATGCCCGCCTGGACAACCGCAAGCTCAAGGAGGCCTTCGGCGGTCGCGCCAAGATGCTCGACGCCGATACGGTGGTGGCGCTCACCGGGCACCCGGTCGGCGGCGTCTGCCCCTTCGGCCTGGCCACGCCGCTGCCGGTGTACTGCGATCGCTCGCTGCTCGACTACCGCGAAGTGCTGCCGGCCGCCGGCGCCATCCATAGCGCCGTGCGCATCTGCCCACGACGCCTGGCCGAACTGGTGCAGGCCGAGTGGGTGGACGTCTGCCAGGCGCCGGTACCGGCCTGAGCCTCAGTAGCGATAGGGCGGGCCGGCCTGCTCCATCAGCGCGTTGTAGTTCTTGAAGATCTCCACCACCTTGGCGCAGCGCGGGCTGGTCTTGGCGATCTCGTCCCAGAACTTGTGCGCCTCGGCCTCCACCGTCTTCCACTCGGCATCGGGGATGGTGGTCAGCTTGAGCTTGTCGCCCTGCACCCGCAGCTTGGCCTCGCCGCCCCAGTACCAGTGCTGGCGGTAGTAGTGCGAGCTGTCCATGCACAGCTTGAACAGGGTCTTGAGATTGTCCGGCACCTCCGCCCACTTGTCCGAGTTGGCGAAGTAGGAGCCGATCCAGGCGCCGGAGATGTTGTTGGTGAGGAAGTACTTGGTGACGTTGGCCCAGCCCACCGTGTAGTCCTCGGTGATGCCCGACCAGGCGATGCCGTCCAGCTCGCCGGTCTGGATCGCCACCTCGACGTCCTCCCAGGGCAGGGTCACCGGGATCACCCCGAAGCGGGCGAGGAACTTGCCGGCCGTGGGAAAGGTGAACACCCGCTTGCCCTTGAGGTCGGCCAGCGACTTGATCGGCTCGACCGTGGCGAAGTTGCATGGGTCCCAGGCGCCGGCGCCGAGCCAGGTAACGCCCTTGACCTCGCTGTAGGCCTCTTCCCAGATCTGCCGCAGGCCGTACTGTTCGAACAGGGTCGGCACGTCCAGGCTGTAGCGGCTGGCGAAGGGGAAGTAGCCGCCGAACACCGCCACGTCGACCGGTGCGGCGATGGAGTCGTCGTCGCTCTGCACCGCGTCGATGGTGCCCTTCTGCATGGCGCGGAACAGCTCGCCGGTGGGCACCAGCTGGTCGGCGAAGTACAGCTGGATCTCCATCTGCCCCTCGGCGACCTTGTTGAAGGCCTCGATCGACGGCTTGATCACGTGTTCGGCCAGCGCCGGCCCGGCGTAGGTCTGCAGGCGCCAGGTGATCTTCTTCGGCTCCGCGGCGTAGATATGCGCCGAGCCCAGCGCCGCCGTGCCGCCGGCCAGCGCGGCGGTCTGCAGGAACTTGCGTCTCGTACTCATGCTGTCCTCTCCAAGCTGTGAGCGGAGCCGCACCGTTGCGACTCCCATCTTCCCAGGCCGGCGCGTGCACTGCGGACATCTGCCAGAGGCGCCATCCTGAAACCGGTTGTCAGCCGCCGTAGTGCAGCTGTGGCAGCCACAGGGCGATCTGCGGGTAGATCATCACCAGCGCCAGGGTCAGGCCCATGATCAGCACGAAGGGGGTGACCGAGCGGTAGATGTCGCCCAGGCTCACCTCGGGCGGCGCCATGGCGCGCATCAGGAACAGGTTGTAGCCGAACGGCGGGGTCATGTAGGCCATCTGGCAGGTGATGGTGTAGAGCACGCCGTACCACACCAGGTCGAAGCCCAGGCTGCCCACCAGCGGCACGTAGAGCGGCGCGACTATCACCAGCATGGCGGTGTCGTCGAGGAACATGCCCATGAGGATGAACGACAGCTGCATCAGGATCAGGATCTCCCAGGGCCCCAGGCCCAGGCTGCCGACGAAGAAGCCCTCGATCGCCCTTACCGCGCCGAGGCCGTCGAACACCGCGCCGAAACACAGCGCGGCGAGGATGATCCACATGAACATGCAGCTAATGCCGAGGGTCTTGCGCAGGGTCTCCTCCATCACCTTGCGCGTCAGCCGGCCCTGCACCGCCGCCGCCAGGGTGGCGGCCAGGGCGCCGACCGCCGAGCTCTCCACCAGGCTGGTGTAGCCGAGCATGAACAGGCCGGTCATGGAGACGAAGATGAACAGCGGCAGCAGGCCGGCGCGCAGCAGCCGCAGTTTCTCGCCGAGGCCGATCTGCTCGCGCTCCTCGCGACTCAGCGGCGGCCCCAGCTGCGGCTGCAGGCGGCAGCGCACGGCGATGTAGAGGACGAACAGCGTGGCCATCAGCAACCCCGGCAGCACCCCGGCCAGCCACAACTGGCCGACCGGCTGGCGGGCGATCATGCCGTACAGCACCAGCACCACGCTGGGCGGAATCAGGATGCCCAGCGAGCTGCCAGCCTGGATCACCCCGGTGACCATGATCTTGTCGTAGCCGCGGCGCAGCAGTTCGGGCAGGGCGATGGTCGCGCCTATGGCCATGCCGGCCACGCTCAGCCCGTTCATCGCCGAGATCAGCACCATCAGGCCGATGGTGCCGACGGCCAGGCCGCCGTGCAGCGGCCCCATCCACACGTGGAACATGCGGTACAGGTCGTCCGCCACCCCCGATTCGGAAAGCATGTAGCCCATGAACACGAACATCGGCAGAGTCAGCAGCGGATACCACTTCATCAGCTTCATCGCCGCGCTGAACGGCAGCTCGGCGCCGCCGTCGCCCCACAGCAGCAGCGCCGCGGCGGCGGCGACGAAGCCGATGGCGCCGAACACCCGCTTGCCGGTCAGCAGCAGGAGCATCATCGAGCTGAACATCAGCAGGGCGATCAGCTCATGGTTCATTCCAGGCTCTCCCCGCGGATCAGCGCCACATCCTTGAAGAACATGGCGATGGCCTGCAGCAGCATCAGGGCGATGCCGATCACCATCACCACCTTGATCGGCGCCATGCGCGGCGACCAGGCCGAGTAGCTGGTCTCGTCGTACTCGAAGGCGTACCGGGTGGAGGAGATGCCGCCGTGCAGCAGCACGGCCAGGTAGAACAGCAGGAAGGCCACGGTCAGCACATCCAGCCAGGCGCGGGTGCGCGGTTGCAGGCGACCGTAGAGCAGGTCCATGCGCACATGGGCGTCGAGCTGCATGGAGTAGGCGCCGCCCAGCAGGAAGTAGGCGACCATGAGGAACTGGGCGGTCTCCAGGGTCCAGAGCGAGGGCTCGAACAGCGCCTTGCTCAGCGACGAATAGAGCAGTACCCCCAGCATGGCGAAGATCAGGTACATGGCGCCGCGGCCAATGAACCTGTTCATCCGGTCTACAGCACGCACATACGCTCGGATTGCCTGGTGCATATCCCTGCCTGCGAAGCCGACATTTTTTTCGTCAGCCTAGACGATGATTGGCCGATGCCAACTCGCCGCCTGCAAGAACAGCGCCCGTCGCCCCCGGCAGCCGCTCTGGCGCAGGGCTCGGCGCCCGCCGCCTCAGTTGCCGCCGGTGACGCCCAGGCTCACGCCCAATTCGGCGGCCACCGCGAAGGGCAGCAGCAGGGTATCCAGCAGGGCGCTGGCGGGCAGGTCGAGGCCGGCATATTTCGGCGCGGGCGCACCGAAGCGGTCCTCGGGGCAGCAACCGCCGTGCAGCGCGTACCAATCCAGGCGAGTGCCGGAATAGATGAGCGGCGCGCCGGGCTTGGCCGCATCCAGGGTACGCAGGCTGGCGCAGCCGGGCAGCAGCGCGCAGGCCAGCAATACCGCAACAGCGTAGTAGCGAGCCGTGCTCGCGCCTGCATCAATCATCGCTGGCCAGATGATGCTCGCCCCAGCGCGGCAGCATGTCCTGGGGAATGTTCAGGCAGTTGAGGATGCGCGCGACGACGAAGTCGACCAGATCGTCGAGGGTCTGCGGCTGGTGATAGAAG
Organism: Pseudomonas sp. CAU 1711; assembly: GCF_039888625.1. Taxonomy (NCBI): domain Bacteria; kingdom Pseudomonadati; phylum Pseudomonadota; class Gammaproteobacteria; order Pseudomonadales; family Pseudomonadaceae; genus Pseudomonas; species Pseudomonas sp. CAU 1711. Next base: position 150,488 of record NZ_JBDQQT010000006.1, on the reverse strand, counting down.
CCGGGCGAGGCCGGCAGTATGGTCACGCCGAGGTTGGACAGCTTGAGCATGTTCTCCAGATGGATGCTGGAGTACGGCGCCTCGCGCGGCACCAGGATCAGCTGGCGGCGCTCCTTGAGCACCACGTCGGCGGCGCGCTCGATCAGGTTGTTGCAGGCCCCGCTGGCGATGGCCGACAGGGTGCCGGTGCTGCACGGCACCACCACCATGGCGCTCGGCGCGCCGGAGCCGGAGGCCGGCGGCGCCATCCAGTCCTCCTTGCCGTACACGCGGATCTGCCCGGGCGCCGCGCCGGTGTATTCGGACAGGAACTGCTGCATGGCCTGCGGCTTGGCCGGCAGGGTCACGTCGGTCTCGGTGGCCATCACCAGTAGCGCGGCCTTGGAGATCAGGAAGTGCACCTCGCGCTCCTCCTGCACCAGGCAGTCGAGCAGGCGCAGGCCGTACTGGGCACCGGAGGCGCCGGTCATGGCCAGGGTGATGCGTTCGGGGCCGTTCATACCATCTCCACTTATGCGTAGTTCCCCTCTCCCCTGGAAGAGGGGCCAGGGCGGGCCGCGTAGGATGAGGGAATGTCAGGCCAGTCCCAGCTGGCCTCACCACCCTCACCCCAACCCTCTCCCGGAGGGAGAGGGAGCCAGCTTGCTATTCAGCCAGCGCCGCCACCAGCTTGCCATGCAGGCCGCCGAAGCCGCCGTTGCTCATGATCACCACCTGGGTGCCGGGCGCGGCCACGGCCTTCACGCCGGCGATGATGGCCTCCAGCGAGTCGCACACCTGGGTCGGCACGTTCGAGCCGGCCACGCAGGCGGCCAGGTCCCAGCCCAGGTTGGCCGGGGCGTACCAGAACACCCGGTCGGCCTGCACCACGGAATCCGGCAGACCGTCGCGGTGGGCGCCGAGCTTCATCGAGTTGGAGCGCGGCTCGATCACCGCCACTACCTGCGCGTCTCCGACCCGCTTGCGCAGGCCGTCGAGGGTGGTGGCGATGGCGGTCGGGTGGTGGGCGAAGTCATCATAGATAGTCACGCCCTGCACTTCGGCGACCTTCTCCATGCGCCGCTTGACGCTCTTGAAGGAGGACAGCCCGGCCACGCCCAGCGCCGGTACCACGCCGACATGGCGCGCCGCGGCCAGGGTCGCCAGGGCGTTGGCGACGTTGTGCCGACCGGTGAGTTCCCACGCCACCACGCCCTCGACCTTGCCGTCGAACAGCACTTCGAAGCGCGAGCCGTCCTCGCTGAGCAGGCGCGCCTGCCACTGCCCGCCTTCGCCGGTGGTCTGCACTGGCGTCCAGCAGCCCATGCCGATCACCCGCTTGAGGGCAGACTCGCTCTCGGGATGAATGATCAGCCCCTCGCCCGGCACGGTACGCACCAGATGGTGGAACTGCCGCTCGATGGCCGCCAGGTCGGGGAAGATGTCCGCGTGGTCGAATTCCAGGTTGTTGAGGATGGCCGTGCGCGGACGGTAGTGGACGAACTTGCTGCGCTTGTCGAAGAAGGCGCTGTCGTACTCGTCGGCCTCGACCACGAAGAACGGCGTGTCGCCCAGGCGCGCCGACACGCCGAAGTTCTGCGGCACCCCGCCGATCAGGAAGCCCGGGCTCATGCCGGCATGCTCCAGCACCCAGGCCAGCATGCTGCTGGTGGTGGTCTTGCCATGGGTGCCGGCGGCGGCCAGCACCCAGCGGCCCTGCAGCACATGGTCGGCCAGCCACTGCGGGCCGCTGACGTAGGGCAGGCCCTGGTTCAGCACATATTCCACCGCCGGGTTGCCACGACTCAGGGCGTTGCCGACCACCACCAGGTCCGGCGCCGGTTGCAAATGGGCCGGATCATAGCCCTGCAGCAGCTCGATGCCCTGCGCCTCCAGCTGGGTACTCATGGGCGGGTAGACGTGGGCGTCGGAGCCGGTGACGCGGTGGCCGAGCTCCTTGGCCAGCACGGCCAGCGACCCCATGAAGGTGCCGCAGATGCCGAGGATATGGATATGCATGGATGACCTCTGAATACCGGCCCACGGGGCTCGGGCGAAATTGGCCGCAGGTTAGCACAGCGGCCGTGCGGATCGGACCGGGGGGCGTTCGCGGGGGTTCCGGGCAGCGGCGAAATTTCGACTAGAGTCAAAGGCAGCCGGCCAGGCCGGCCCGTTCCCGACAACAAGAATCAAGGGGCACGATGCCCCGCAAGGGAGAACTACGGATGAGCGCCCCCCTCACCCTCGCCCAGCTGCGCCAGCACGCCGAGGCCGGCACCGTCGACACCGTGCTGGCCTGCATGGTCGACATGCAGGGCCGCCTGATCGGCAAGCGTTTCCAGGTCGAGTTCTTTCTCGACAGCGCCCATGAGGAAACCCACGGCTGCGACTACCTGCTGGCCGACGACATCGACATGGAGCCGGTGCCCGGCTACGCCGCCGCCAGCTGGAAGCGCGGCTACGGCGACTTCGTGTTCAAGCCGGACCTGGCCACCATGCGCCTGGTGCCCTGGCTGGAAGGCACCGCCCTGGTGCTGTGCGACGTGCAGGACCATCACCACCAGGACCTGCCGCACAGCCCGCGGGCCATCCTCAAGCGGCAGATCGCCCGCCTGGAGGAGCGCGGCTACCAGGGCATGTTCGCCTCGGAGCTGGAGTTCTACCTGTTCGACCAGAGCTACGAGAGCATCCACGCCCAGCACTACCGCGACCCACGCACGGCCAACTACCACATCGAGGACTACGGCATCCTCCAGACCATCCGCGACGAGCCGGTGCTGCGCGCCATCCGCAAGCACCTGCAGGCGGCCGGCATCCCGGTGGAGAACTCCAAGGGCGAGTGGGGGCCTGGGCAGGAAGAGATCAACGTGCGCTACGCCGATGCGCTGACCATGGCCGACAGCCACAGCATCATCAAGCACGCCTGCAAGGAGATCGCCCTGCTGCAGGGCAAGGCCATCACCTTCATGGCCAAGTGGAACTACAACCTGGCCGGCTCCAGCAGCCATATCCACAACTCGCTGTGGAGCCTGAAGGGCAACAAGCCGCTGTTCTTCGACGCCAAGGCCGAGTTCGGCATGTCCAAGCTGATGCGCCAGTGGGTCGCCGGGCAGCTCAAGTACGCGGGCGACATCACCTATTTCCTCGCCCCCTACATCAACTCCTACAAGCGCTTCCAGGCCGGCACCTTCGCCCCCACCCGCGCGGTGTGGAGCCGCGACAACCGCACCGCGGGCTTTCGCCTGTGCGGCGAGGGCGGCAAGGGCATCCGCATCGAGTGCCGCATCGGCGGCGCCGACCTCAACCCCTACCTGGCCTTCGCCGCGCTGATCGCCGCCGGCCTGGCCGGCATCGACGAGCAGCTGGAGCTGCCGGCGCCCTTCTCCGGCGACGCCTACCAGCACGACGAGCTGCCCGAGGTGGCCAAGACCCTGCGCGGCGCCAGCGCCGCGCTGGAACACTCGGCCATGCTGCGCAGCGCCTTCGGCGACGAGGTGGTCGAGCACTACCTGCACACCGCGCGCTGGGAGCAACTGGAATACGACCGCCGGGTGACCGACTGGGAGCTGCGCCGCGGTTTCGAACGCTATTGACCTTACTCCCCTCTCCCACCAGTGGGAGAGGGGCCGGGGGAGAGGGACGGACCATGCCCTCTCCCTAACCCTCTCCCGTACACGGGAGAGGAGATGATCACAGGGAGCCCCGTGCGAACATGAACCATATCCGCCTGATTTCGCCGGTCGACGGCAGCCTCTACGCCGAACGGGCCATCATCGGCAGCCACGAACTGGAGCAGGTCCTGCGCCGCGCCGGCGAGGCCCAGCGCGTCTGGCGCGAACTGTCCATCGAACGGCGCGCCGGCTACTGCCTGAAGGCGGTGGACGCGATGCTGGCGATGAAGGACGAGATAGTCCCCGAGCTGGCCTGGCAGATGGGCCGCCCGGTGCGCTTCGGTGGCGGCGAGCTGCGCGGTTTCGAGGAACGTGCGCGGCACATGATCGGCATCGCCGAGAGCGCCCTGGCCGATGTGCTGCCGGCGCCGAAAGAAGGCTTTCGCCGCTTCATCCGCCGCGAGCCGCTGGGCACCGTGCTGGTGATCGCGCCGTGGAACTACCCCTACCTGACGGCGGTGAACGCCATCATCCCGGCGCTGATGGCCGGCAACGCGGTGCTGCTCAAGCACGCCAGCCAGACCCTGCTGGTCGGCGAACGCTTCGCCGCCGCCTTCGCCCGCGCCGGCCTGCCCGAGGGGCTGTTCCACAACCTGGTGCTGGACCACGGCCAGACCGCCGCGCTGATCGCCTCCGGCCAGGTGCAGCAGGTCAACTTCACCGGCTCGGTGGAGGCCGGGCGGATGATGGAGAGCGCCGCCGCCGGCCACTTCATCGGCGTCGGCCTGGAGCTGGGCGGCAAGGACCCGGCCTATGTGCGCGGCGACGCCGACCTGGCCCACGCGGTGGAGAACCTGGTCGACGGCAGCTTCTTCAACTCCGGGCAGAGCTGCTGCGGCATCGAGCGCATCTACGTGGACAAGGCCCTGTACCCGGCCTTCGTCGAAGGCTTCGTCGCGCTGACCAAACAATATGTGCTGGGCAGTCCACTGAACGAGGACACCACCCTCGGTCCGCTGGTGCGCGCCCAGGCCGCCGAGTTCGTTCGCGGGCAGATCGCCGAAGCCAAGGCCAGGGGCGCCAAGGCGCTGATCGACCCCAGCCACTTCGCCGCCGACGCGCCCGGCACGCCCTATATGGCGCCGCAGGTGCTGACCGGGGTCAGCCACGAGATGGCGGTGATGCGCGAGGAAAGCTTCGGCCCGGTGGTCGGCATCATGCCGGTGGCCGGCGACGCCGAGGCCATCGAGCTGATGAACGACAGCCCCTACGGCCTCAGCGCGGCGATCTGGACCTCCGACCCGGACGCCGCCGAACGAATCGGCGACCGGCTGCACACCGGCACCGTATTCATGAACCGCTGCGACTACCTCGACCCGGCGCTGGCCTGGACCGGGGTCAAGCACAGCGGGCGCGGCGCCAGCCTGTCCAGCCTCGGCTACGAACACCTGACCCGGCCCAAGTCCTTCCACCTGCGCCACGCCCTGTAACTCCCCTCTCCCCCCGGGAGAGGGGCAGGGGCGGCCCGCGTAGGGTGAGGGAGTTACCGACAACTCGCCCCTCACCCCTACCCTCTCCCGAGGGGAGAGGGAGCACACAAATATCGAGGCCCAACCATGAGCAAGACCGCCAACTGGAACTACCCGACCTCGGTGCGCTTCGGCGCCGGGCGGATCAAGGAGCTGCCGGCGCTGTGCCAGAGCCTGGGCATGCAGCGCCCGCTGCTGGTCACCGACCGCGGCCTGGCCAACGCGCCGATCACCACCGCCGCCCTCGACTCGCTGAAGGCCGCCGGCCTCGGCGCGGCCCTGTTCAGCGAGCTCAAGCCCAACCCGGTCGGCGCCAACCTCGACGCCGGCCTGGCCGCCTACCGCGCCGGCCAGCACGATGGCGTGGTCGCCTTCGGCGGCGGCAGCGGCCTGGACATGGGCAAGTTGATCGCCTTCATGAGTGGGCAGAGCCGCCCGGTGTGGGATTTCGAGGATGTCGGCGACTGGTGGACCCGCGCCGACCCCAAGGGCATCGCGCCGATCATCGCCGTGCCGACCACCGCCGGCACCGGCTCGGAAGTCGGCCGCGCCGGCATCCTCACCGACGAGCGCAGCCATACCAAGCGCATCATCTTCCACCCGCAGATGATGCCGAAGATCGTCGTCAGCGATCCCGAGCTGACCGTCGGCATGCCCGCCTGGGTCACCGCAGGCACCGGCATGGACGCCTTCTCCCACTGCCTGGAGGCCTACTGCGCGCCCGGCTTCCACCCCATGGCCGACGGCATCGCGGTGGAGGGCATGCGCCTGATCCAGCAGTCGCTGGTACGCGCGGTGAAGACCCCGGACGATCTCGACGCCCGCGCCGACATGCTGGCCGCCGCCGCCATGGGCGCCACCGCCTTCCAGAAGGGCCTCGGCGGCATGCACGCCCTGGCCCATCCGATCGGCGCGCTGTACGACAGCCACCACGGCATGACCAACGCGGTGCTGATGCCCTATGTGCTGCAGTTCAACCGCAGCCAGATCGAGGAGCGCATCACCCGCCTGGCCGCCTACCTGGGCCTGGCCAACCCCGGCTTCGCCAGCTTCCTCGACCTGGTCATGCGCCTGCGTGAGGACAGCGGCGTGCCGCACAGCCTGGCCGAGCTGAAGGTGACCGACGAGCACGCGGCCCTGGTGGCGAAGATGGCGGTGCTCGACCCCTCCGCCGGCGGCAACCCCAGGCCGCTCAGCGAGGCCGACTGCGCGCGGCTGTTCGACGACGCCCTGCACGGCCGCCTGTAGCGCTGCACGAAAAACCGCCAGGCCCGCCGCAGCGCAGGCCTGGCGGCGCCTGCAAGCAACGCCGAACAGCTTGTCCACAGCCTTGCCCAGGGTTTCTGTGGGCAAGCACCGAGGCTCATTGGTGGGTAAATCACTGGCTGAAAATCAGGCAGCGCCCGGCAGCCCCCGGCAGGCCTTGCCTGGCGCCGCCTGCGCACAACTTACCCACAGAGTGGCGCACAGTTACTGTGCCTAAAACGAGAGCTAAGTCGCTGAATAAGCTCGAAATTCAACCAGAGAACGGGAAGCCTTGGCGGCCCTGGGCGGGCGCGCCTTGCCGACAGCTTATCCACAGCTTCATCCACCCCCACTGGGGGTAACTGCGCCGCTCAGGCGTGGCGGCGAATGCCGTGGCGCTGCAGCTTGCGGTACAGGGTGTTGCGGCTGATGCCGAGCGCGGCCGCCACCCGGCTGACGTGCCAGCGCTGCGCGTCGAGCAGGCGCAGCAGGGTGTCGCGCTCGGCCTGGGCCAGCGGGTCTTCGCCCGGTTCGACCACTGGCCGCGCCGCTGGCGCCGCGCGCAGCTCCTCGGGCAAATCGTCCAGGCCGATGCAGTCGTCCTCGCACAGCGCCAGCAGGGTGCGCAGCACGCTGCGCAGCTGACGCACGTTGCCCGGCCAGGAATAGTCCAGCAGGGCCTGGCGCGCCGCGCGTTCCAGACGTACCGGCGCGCCCTTGGCCTCCTCGGCCAGCAGCTGGTCGAGCAGGGCCTCGCGGTCCTCGCGCTCGCGCAGCGGCGGCAGGCGCAGTTGCAGGCCATTGAGACGGTAGAACAGGTCCTCGCGGAACTGCCCGCTGGCAACCAGTGCGCCGAGGTCGCGGTGGCTGGCGCTGATCAGGCGCAGGTCCACCGGCTGCGCCTCCAGGGCGCCGACCGGCACCACCGCACGCTCCTCCAGCACCCGCAGCAGGCGGGTCTGCATGGCCAGCGGCATGTCGCCGATCTCGTCGAGGAACAGGGTGCCGCCGTCGGCCTGCTGCAGCTTGCCGCGCATGCCTTCCTTGCGCGCGCCGGTGAAGCTGCCGCCGCGGTAGCCGAACAGCTCGCTCTCGATCAGCGACTCGGGGATCGCCGCGCAGTTGATCGCCACGAACGGCTTGCCGCGCCGCGAGCAGGACCGGTGCAGGGCGCGGGCGAAGGCCTCCTTGCCCGAGCCGGTCTCGCCGCCGATCAGCAGCGGCACGTCGCGCTCGTAGACCTTGAGGCCACGGCGAAAGGCCTCACTCAGCTGACTATCCCGCAGGCACAGGCCGGGCACCTGCACTACGGGGACTCGCGGCACCAGCGGTGCAGAAGTGCTGCGCCGCTGACCACGCAGCATGGCATGCAGCAGCTGGCCGTCTTGGGTGCGCAGCGGCCAGGCCGCACCGGGCTGCGGCGAGGCGCGGGCGAACAGCTCGTCCAGCGGCACGTCGAACAGGGTTTCAAGGGAGCGCCCGAGCAGTTCGGCGCGGGCCATGCCCAGCAGGTTCAGCGCGCTCTGGTTGGCCGCGCGCACCCGGCCGTCGCCGCCGAAGGCCAGCAGGCCCTCGCTGAACAGGCCGATGTACTCGGCCTGGGCATGGAAGCGCAGCAGCCAGTCATTCTCGTAGCTGCGCAGGAAGTAGCAGCCCTCGATGGCCTTGGCCGACAGGTTGACCAGCGCCATGGTGTGGAACTGGCTCTGCCGCGACACATCGCGACGCGCCGAGGACACGTCGAGCACGGCCAGCAGATCGCCATGCGGGTCGAACACCGGGCTGGCCGAGCAGGTCAGGCCGGTGTGGCGCGAACGGAAGTGCTCGTCCTGATGAATGGTCAGCGCCTGGCGCTCGACCAGGCAGGTGCCGATGCCGTTGGTGCCCTCGCAGGCCTCGCTCCAGTCGGCGCCCAGCCACAGCCCGGCGCGCTCGAAGGTGCGCTGCTCGCTCTGCTGGGTCACGCAGTTGAGGATCACCCCGCGCGCATCGGTGAGCAACACGGCATGTCCGGAGCCGGCCAGCTGGCGATGCAGGCTGTTCATCTCGCCATTGGCGATCTCCAGCACCTGGCGCGAGCGCTCGCGGCATTCGAGCATGCGCGCGTGTTCCAGCACCGCCGGGGCCATGGCCTGGGCCGGGTCGAGGTGGTGCTGCTCCAGGCAGCGCAGCCAGGAACGCGCCACCGATGGGTCTGCCGCGGGGCCGGCCAGCGCCGCCCCGCCCTGAGCCACGCGCAGCACGCGCTGGGCGTGGCGGCTCTGTTGAGTGCGCATTGTTATTGTTCTCCGCGCGGGGGGAGGCAGCCCGCGCCCGCGTCCCGGCAGCATCCTCCAGCCTCGCGGGCAATGCAACGGCAAAATGACCGACCAGTCCGCGACTGTCCCGCTATTGCAACAGAGTGTCACCCCACCCTGTTCCAGGCCTGACACGGCGCCGCGTCGCAGAGTCGCGCGACTGCGCCGCAGGCCTCGCCGCGCCTGGCCTGCGCCCCTCTGGCCCAGCGCTTGCTCTGCTCCTGGCAGCGTCTCGACGCACTCCCCAACAAGCACAAGAGCCAGGAGATTCCCCATGATCTATGCCCAACCCGGCACCCCCGGCGCCATCGTTTCCTTCAAGGCGCGCTACGGCAACTACATCGGCGGCGAATTCGTCGCGCCGGTGGCCGGCCAGTACTTCACCAACAACTCGCCGGTCAACGGCCAGCCGATCGCCGAATTCCCCCGCTCCAGCGCCGCCGATATCGACAAGGCGCTGGACGCCGCCCACGCCGCCGCCGATGCCTGGGGCCGCACCAGCGTGCAGGAGCGCTCCAACATCCTGCTCAGAATCGCCGACCGCATCGAGACCAACCTGGAACTGCTGGCCGTCACCGAGACCTGGGACAACGGCAAGGCCGTGCGCGAGACGCTGAACGCCGACATCCCGCTGGCCGCCGACCACTTCCGCTACTTCGCCGGCTGCATCCGCGCCCAGGAAGGCGGCGCCGCCGAGATCGACGCCGGCACCGTGGCCTATCACATCCACGAGCCGCTGGGCGTGGTCGGGCAGATCATCCCGTGGAACTTCCCGCTGCTGATGGCCGCCTGGAAGCTGGCCCCGGCCCTGGCCGCCGGCAACTGCATCGTGCTCAAGCCGGCCGAGCAGACCCCGCTGGGCATCAGCGTGCTGCTGGAGCTGATCGGCGACCTGCTGCCGGCCGGCGTGCTCAACGTGGTGCACGGCTTCGGCAAGGAAGCCGGCGAGGCCCTGGCGACCAGCAAGCGCATCGCCAAGATCGCCTTCACCGGCTCCACCCCGGTGGGCTCGCACATCTTGAAATGCGCCGCCGAGAACATCATCCCCAGCACCGTGGAGCTGGGCGGCAAGAGCCCGAACATCTACTTCGAGGACATCATGCAGGCCGAGCCGGCCTTTATCGAGAAGGCCGCCGAGGGTCTGGTGCTGGCCTTCTTCAACCAGGGCGAGGTGTGCACCTGCCCGTCGCGCGCGCTGGTGCAGGAGTCCATCTACCCGGCGTTCATGGCCGAGGTGATGAAGAAAGTGGCGGCGATCAAGCGCGGCAACCCGCTGGACACCGAGACCATGGTCGGCGCCCAGGCCTCCGAGCAGCAGTTCGACAAGATTCTCTCCTACCTGCAGATCGCCCAGCAGGAAGGCGCCGAAGTGCTCACCGGCGGCGGCGTGGAGCGGCTCGCCGGCGATCTGGCCAGCGGCTATTACATCCAGCCGACCCTGCTCAAGGGGCACAACAAGATGCGCGTGTTCCAGGAGGAGATCTTCGGCCCGGTGGTCGGCGTCACCACCTTCAAGGACGAGGCCGAGGCCCTGGCCATCGCCAACGACACCGAGTTCGGCCTCGGCGCCGGCCTGTGGACCCGCGACATCAACCGCGCCTACCGCATGGGCCGCGGCATCAAGGCCGGCCGGGTGTGGACCAACTGCTACCACCTGTACCCGGCGCACGCCGCCTTCGGTGGCTACAAGAAGTCCGGCGTCGGCCGCGAGACCCACAAGATGATGCTCGACCACTACCAGCAGACCAAGAACCTGCTGGTCAGCTACGACATCAACCCGCTCGGCTTCTTCTGAGTCATCCGAGGTCGAAAGCGCCGCCTTGAGGCGGCGCTTTCGTTTGTGCTGGGCTCAGAGCGTAGGCTGGGTTAGGACGTAGGCTGGGTTAGCCGCCTACATAGTGTTCAGTTCTGGCGTCGAACTGGCGGCGGCGTAACCCAGCAGAACCGCCACGCCGGGTTACGCCGCTCCGAGCCTCGGCGGTAAATACAGACAAGGTGACGCGCGGCTAACCCAGCCTACAGGCGGGACCCAGTCAAGCGTCGCGCCACTGCCGCGGACTGACTCCGAACCAGCGGCGGAAGGCGCGCGAGAAGGCGCTGGTCTCCGAATAGCCGAGCAGCGGCGCCAGCTCGGAGATCGGCCGGCGCTGGCGCAGGTAGTGCACGGCCAGCTCGCGGCGGGTCTGCTCGACCAGCTGAGTGAAGCTCAGGCCGGCATCGCGCAGGCGCCGCTGCAGGCCCAGGGCACTCAGCCCGAGCCGCTCGGCGATCTGCTCCAGCACCGGCTCGCCGCGCGTCAGCGCCAGGCGAATCTGGCTGCCGGCATCCTCGACCAGGCTCGGCCCGACATCCCGCTCGCCCAGGCGGCGAATCACGTCCTGCACCAGGAACAGCAGATTGGCGTCGCGTTCGGGCATCAGCCGGCCCTGCAGATCGCCCTTGGACACCAGCAGCGAGTTGCACGGCCGGGCGAACTGCACCGGCGCGCCGAACGCCTCGACATGTTCCTGCCACTGCTCCGGACGGCGGTGCTCGAAGGTCACCGCGCGCGGCGCCCAGCCCTCGCCGAGCACATGACGCAGCAGGTTGGCGACCATGCCCATGGTCAGCTCGGCGTCCTGGCGACGGTCGAGAATGGCGTCGTGCTGCACCTGATAGTCGAAGCGGTAACACTCGCCGCAGTCGACCAGGCGGATCAGGCTGCTGTGCTGGTGGTAGGGAAAGGCTGCGGCGAAGTTGCGCAGGGCGTCTTCCAGGGTCTCCGAACACAGCCCGACATAGCCCAGCAGGCCGAGGGCCTGGGGGCGGAACTGCTGGCCATAGCGCAGGCCGAAGTTGTCGCAGCCGGACTGCCGCGCGGCCTCCTCCAGCACCTGGCAGTAGCTGGTCAGCGGCAGGCTGAGGGTGGGGTGGCGCAGCTGCTCCGGATCGATGCCGGCGCGGCCGAACACCCGGTCGAGATCGCCGCCCTGACGGGTGATGAAGCCCTCCAGGCCACTGGCGGCGGCCGACAGCACGCCGACATTGCTGGCGGGGGCGAGGCTGGCACTGGCGAACAGGGACTGGCTCATGGCGACGACTGTCTGCGGGTGAAGGATGAAGCATCCAAGCAAATGCCATGCCTCTGCCAGGCTGACGGCGCCGCGAAACCGCGCCACGCGGATCGCCCCGAAACGGGGCAAGACATCCGACCCACGCCCCGCCTGGGCGCGCGCGGATTTGACCGCAGGCGACCGTGACGGTCGGCCAGGGTCAAGTTCCGCCACGAGCATCGTCCTAACATCGGTCTCAGTCAAACGCGCATGCCCCCGGGCAGAGGAATGAGAAAAATGACTACACAGCTGAAACCGACACTGGGAACCTTGCATCTATGGGGCCTCGCCGTGGGCCTGGTGATCTCCGGCGAATACTTCGGCTGGAGCTACGGCTGGGGTACCGCCGGCACCCTGGGCTTTCTCATCACCGCGCTGATGGTCGCGGCCATGTACACCTGCTTCATCTTCAGCTTCACCGAGCTGACCACCGCCATTCCCCACGCCGGCGGCCCCTTCGCCTACAGCCGGCGGGCCTTCGGCGAGCGCGGCGGGCTGATCGCCGGCATGGCCACGCTGATCGAGTTCGTCTTCGCCCCGCCGGCCATCGCCATGGCCATCGGCGCCTACCTCAACGTGCAGTTTCCCGAGCTGGACCCACGGCATGCCGCGGTCGGCGCCTACCTGGTGTTCATGACCCTGAACATCCTCGGCGTCAGCATCGCCGCCACCTTCGAGCTGGTGGTCACGGTGCTGGCGGTGGCCGAGCTGCTGGTGTTCATGGGCGTGGTGGCGCCGGGCTTCAGCTTCAGCAACTTCGTCGTCGGCGGCTGGGCCGGCAGCGACAGCTTCGGCCTGCCGGCGATCTCCGGTATCTTCGCCGCCATCCCCTTCGCCATCTGGTTCTTCCTCGCCATCGAGGGCGCGGCCATGGCCGCCGAGGAGGCCAAGGACCCGCAGCGCACCATTCCGCGCGCCTATATCGCCGGCATCCTGACCCTGGTGTTCCTCGCCATCGGCGTGATGGTGATGGCCGGCGGCGTCGGCGACTGGCGCGAGCTGTCGAACATCAACGACCCGCTGCCGCAGGCGATGAAGGCGGTGGTCGGCGACAACTCGACCTGGATGCACATGCTGGTGTGGATCGGCCTGTTCGGCCTGGTGGCCAGCTTCCACGGCATCATCCTCGGCTACTCCCGACAGTTCTTCGCCCTGGCCCGCGCCGGCTACCTGCCGGCCGGCCTGGCCAAGCTGTCGCGCTTCCGCACCCCGCATCGCGCCATCCTCGCCGGCGGCGTGGTGGGCATCGCGGCGATCTACAGCGACGGCCTGATCAACCTGCAGGGCATGAGCCTGACCGCGGCGATGATCACCATGAGCGTGTTCGGCGCCATCGTCATGTACATCATCAGCATGCTCAGCCTGTTCAAGCTGCGCGTGAGCGAGCCGAACCTGGAGCGCGCCTTCAAGGCCCCGGGCTACCCGCTGGTGCCGGCCATCGCCCTGATCCTGGCGCTGGTCTGCCTGGTGGCCATGGTCTGGTTCAACACCCTGATCGCCGCGATCTTCCTCGGCTTCATGGCCGCCGGCTTCCTCTACTTCCAGTTCACCGCCCACCAGCGCGCCAGCGCGCCGACCGACGTCCTGCTCAGCCAGGCCTGAGGTCACCCCGCCCCGCCGACCAACACCGGCGGGGCACCTTGATTGCCGGAGCATCGCATGAGCAGTTATTCCCATACGGTCGCGGGCCACACCTGGCGTTTCGACAGCCTGCGCGAGGTGATGGCCAAGGCCAGCCCGGCGCGCTCCGGCGACTACCTGGCCGGCGTCGCCGCGAGCAGCGACGTCGAGCGGGTGGCGGCGCAGATGTGCCTGGCCGAGATTCCGCTCACGCGCTTCCTCGACGAGGCGCTGATTCCCTATGAACAGGACGAGGTCACCCGCCTGATCCTCGACGGCCACGACCGCGCCGCCTTCGCTCCGGTCAGCCACCTGACGGTGGGCGGCCTGCGCGACTGGCTGCTCGGCGACGCGGCCGACGAGGCCAGCCTGCGCGCCCTGGCCCCGGGCCTGACGCCGGAGATGGCGGCCGCCGTGTCGAAGATCATGCGCGTGCAGGATCTGGTGCTGGTGGCGCAGAAGATCCGCGTGGTCACCCGCTTTCGCAACACCCAGGGCCTGCGCGGGCGCATGTCCACCCGCCTGCAGCCGAATCACCCGACCGACGAGCCGGCCGGCATCGCCGCCAGCATTCTCGACGGCCTGCTCTACGGCAACGGCGACGCCATGCTCGGCATCAACCCGGCCAGCGACAGCCTCAGCGCCATCGGCGAGATGCTGCGCATGCTCGATGGGGTGATCCAGCGCTACGAGATTCCCACCCAGGCCTGCGTGCTGACCCACGTCACCACCTCGATCGAGGCGATCAACCGCGGCGTGCCGCTGGACCTAGTGTTCCAGTCCATCGCCGGCAGCGAGGCGGCCAACGCCAGCTTCGGCATCAGCCTGAGCATCCTCCAGGAAGGCTACGAGGCCGGCCTGTCGCAAGGTCGCGGCACCCTGGGCAACAACCTGATGTACTTCGAGACCGGCCAGGGCAGCGCGCTGTCGGCGGGCGCCCACCACGGCGTCGACCAGCAGACCTGCGAGGCCCGCGCCTACGCGGTGGCCCGCCACTTCAAGCCGTTCCTGGTCAACACCGTGGTCGGCTTCATCGGCCCCGAGTACCTGTACAACGGCAAGCAGATCATCCGCGCCGGTCTGGAAGACCACTTCTGCGGCAAGCTGCTGGGCCTGCCGATGGGCTGCGACATCTGCTACACCAACCACGCCGAGGCCGACCAGGACGACATGGACACCCTGCTGACCCTGTTCGGCGTGGCCGGCATCAACTTCATCATGGGCATTCCCGGCTCCGACGACGTGATGCTCAACTACCAGACCACCTCCTTCCACGACGCCCTCTACGCGCGCCGCACCCTCGGCCTCAGGCCTGCGCCGGAATTCGAGGCCTGGCTCGAGCGCATGGACATCCTGCGCCAGCGCGACGGCCGCCTGGAGCTCGGCCGGCAACTGCCGGCGCCCTTCCGCAAAGCCCTGGAGCAACTGGCATGAGCGCCTTCGAAGCCGGCACCGGCGAACTGCAGTGCGCCCACGAAGCCAGCCTGGAGCGCGACGAAACGGTGATCGCCAACCCCTGGCAGGCGCTGCGCCGCCTGACGCCCGCGCGCATCGCCCTGGGCCGTGCCGGCAGCAGTCTGCCGACGGCCGCGCAGCTGGACTTCCAGCACGCCCACGCCCAGGCCCGCGACGCCGTACACCTGGCCTTCGACCACGCCGCCCTGGCCGCCGGCCTGGCCGAACGCGGCCGCCCCAGCCTGCACCTGCGCAGCGCCGCCGCCGACCGCCACACTTACCTGCAGCGCCCGGACCTGGGCCGCCGCCTGCACCCGGACTCCGCCGCGCTGCTGCGCCAGCAGCCCCGGGGCCACGACCTGGCCATCGTCATCGCCGACGGCCTGTCGGCCCTGGCCGTGCAGCGCCACGCCCTGCCCTTCCTCGAACGCCTGGAGGAGCTGACGGCGGAGGAAGGCTGGCGCCTGGCGCCGGTCGCCCTGGTCGAGCAGGGCCGGGTGGCGGTGGCCGACGAGATCGGCGAGCTGCTCGGCGCACGCATGGTGGTGATCCTGATCGGCGAACGCCCCGGCCTCAGCTCGCCGGACAGCCTCGGCCTGTACTTCACCTGGGCGCCACGGGTCGGCCTCACCGACGCCCAGCGCAACTGCATCTCCAACGTGCGCCTGGAGGGGCTCAGCTACGGCGTGGCCGCGCACAAGCTGCTGTACCTGATGCGCGAGGCCTGCCGCCGCCAGCTGTCCGGGGTCAACCTCAAGGACGAGGCACAGGTGCCCAGCCTGGCGCCGGGGCTGGAGGGGCCGCGCAACTTCCTGCTGAGCTGAGAGAACAATCAAACGCTCGCTTGGATTGCGCTTTCCAGCTTCTTTGGGCAGCATCGAGCCGATCACTGGCACAGCACCCGCAGCGCCACCCCCAGTCCACTGAAGCCGAGGCCCGCCATGCGCATCGTCCAAGCCACCCTGGAACACCTGGACCTGCTGACCCCGCTGTTCATCAAGTACCGCGAGTTCTACGGCGAGCTGCCCTTCCCGGAGTCCTCGCGCAAATTCCTCGAGACCCGCATCAAGCGCAAGGAGTCGATCATCTACCTGGCCCTGGCCGACGACGAGGACAGGCTGCTCGGCTACTGCCAGCTGTTCCCCAGCTACTCCTCGCTGTCGCTCAAGCGCGTGTGGATCCTCAACGACATCTACGTGGCCGAAGACGCCCGCCGCATGCTGGTCGCCGACCGCCTGCTGCAGACCGCCAAGCAGATGGCCAGGGAGACCCAGGCCGTGCGCATGCGCGTGGCCACCAGCGAGAGCAACGAGGTGGCGCAGAAGACCTATGAGTCCATCGGCTTCCGCGTCGACGAGCGCTTCAAGCACTACACCCTCGAACTGGGCGACTGAGCCCGACCGGGGCAGGCACTGCCCCGGCCCGCCGAGAACCCGCCGATGTGGTCGTCGTTCCGCGCCTGGCGTCGCCGGCGCATCCTCTCCCGCTCGCTCTACACCACCCAGCACTGGCATGCGCTGCGCGCGCGCCTGCCGATCCTCGATGGATTGAGCGAGGCCGAAGAACAGCGCCTGTTCCAGCGCGCCATCCTGTTCCTCCACCACAAGCGCCTGACCGCCCTGCCCGGCGTCGAACTGGACGAACTGGACCGCCTGAGCCTGGCCGCCCAGGCCGAGCTGCCGCTGCTGCACCTGGGCGAGCTGGACTGGTACCGGGGCTTCCACGAGATCGTCCTGTATCCGGACGACTTCCTCAGCCCGCAGCGTCATCGCGACGCCGCCGGGGTCGAGCACGAATGGGACGACGCGCGCAGCGGCGAGGCCTGGCAGCAGGGCCCGGTGATTCTGGCCTGGCCCGGCGTGCACAGCAGCGGCGGCTGGGACGCCTACAACCTGGTGATCCATGAGCTGGCGCACAAGCTCGACATGTTGAACGGCGACGCCAACGGCCTGCCGCCACTGCACCGCGACATGCGCATCGCCGACTGGGCCGCCGCCATGCAGGGCGCCTTCGACCGGATGAACGCCCAGCTCGACGCCGCCCCCGAGGCCGAAACCGCCATCGACCCCTACGCGGCGGAAAACCCCGCCGAGTTCTTCGCGGTGACCAGCGAATACTTCTTCAGCGCCCCCGACCTGCTGGCCGAAGCCTTCCCGGCGGTGTACGCGCAGCTCGCCGCCTTCTACCGCCAGGATCCGCTGGCGCGTCTGCACAAACTGCAAACCTGACATCAGTAGCACTTGTATCCACCGCGCCGCGCCCGCATTTATAGTTTCAGCCTTTTCGCCTTTCCGAGATTTGCCATGAGCGATACCCCCTATATCTTCGACGTATCCGGCGCCGCCAGCTTCGAGCAGCTGGTGATCGAGAACTCCTTCCACAAGCCGGTGCTGGTGGACTTCTGGGCCGAATGGTGCGCGCCGTGCAAGGCGCTGATGCCGCTGCTGGCGAAAATCGCCGAGGAGTATCGCGGCGAGCTGCTGCTGGCCAAGGTCGACTGCGACGCGGAGCAGGACATCGTCATGCGCTTCGGCATTCGCAGCCTGCCGACCGTGGTGCTGTTCAAGGACGGCCAGCCGGTCGACGGCTTCGCCGGCGCCCAGCCGGAGTCGGCCATCCGCGAGATGCTCAAGCCCCATGTGGCCGAGCCGGCGCCGCTGGCCGCCGACCCGCTGGAGACGGCCCGAGCGCTGTTCGCCGAGGAGCGTTTCGGCGAGGCCGAGGCCCTGCTCAAGCAGCTGCTGAGCGAGAACAACGAGAACGCCGCGGCGCTGATCCTCTACGCCCGCTGCCTGGCCGAACGCGGCGAGCTGGGCGAAGCGGAGGCGGTGCTGAATGCGGTCAAGAGTGACGAGCACAAGCAGGCCCTGGCCGGTGCCCGCGCGCAACTGACCTTCCTGCGTCAGGCCGCCAGCCTGCCGGACAGCGCCGAGCTGAAGAGCCGCCTGGCACAGAACCCGGGCGACGACGAGGCCTGCTACCAGCTGGCCATCCAGCAGCTGGCGCGCCAGCAGTACGAGGCGGCGCTGGAGGGCCTGCTCAAGCTGTTCGTGCACAACCGCGGCTTCCAGGAAGGCGCGCCGCACAAGACCCTGCTGCAGGTGTTCGACCTGCTCGGTGGCGACCACCCGCTGGTGACCCTGTATCGACGCAAGCTGTACCAGGCGATCTACTGATGACACCCTTCCGCCTGCTGCTACGGGTACGCTACGGCGAGTGTGACGCCCAGCAGGTGGTGTTCAACGCCCGCTACGGCGATTACGTCGACGTGGCGGTCACCGAGTTCTACCGCGCCCTGTTCGGTAGCTACCAGGCCCTGCTGGAGCAGGGCCTGGACAGCCAGGTGGTGCGCATGGTCACCGACTGGAGCGCGCCGGCGCGCTTCGACGACGTGCTGCAGCTGGAGGTGAGCACCCTGCGCCTGGGCAGCAGCTCCTTCGCCCTGGAGGTGGACATCCGCCGCCAGGCCGACCAGGCGGCCATCGCCCGCGCCGAGGTCACCTACGTGATGGTCGACGCCCAGGCCTTCAGCAAGACGGCCATTCCCGACACCATCCGCAGCCAATTGGAACGTGGCGCGCCGGGTGTGATAGTCGACCAGGCCGGCTAGGCGGCCGCGCGCCGGCACTCATCGCGACCAGAGCCCCGGCGATCGTCGCGCTCCTCCCATCCTCCGCACTCGCCGCCTCAGCCCACCCAGTGGTAAATCGGCGCCTCGTCAGCGCTCTCGACCCGCACCTGCGGGCAGTGGCGCAGACGCACCAGCAGGCGCTTGCCGGCCGCTTCGTCGCCGGCCAGGGCGGCCAGCTCACCCAGCAGCTGCGGGCCTTCCATGCGACCGGTGCGCTGCAACAGCTCCAGGGCACTCGACCACAGGCCATCCGCCGCATGGGCCGTCCGGGCACGCGGCGCCGCTGCCGCCTCGGACGGCAGATGGGCGGCCAGCTGGGCCCAATCCTCGGCATCCATCTCCAGCGTCAGGTCCACCGGCCAGTCGCCGACTCGCCCCTTGATTCGCAGCATCTTTTCCACTCCCGGACTTCAGGCCGTCATGCTGCCACGCCGACCGAGGCTGGCCAATCGCGACGGTTAAGTGTTACAAGATAACCTAACACTTGACCACCGGAGCCCCACCCATGCGCCGCACCCTGCTCGCCCTGCCCCTCGCCCTGCTGCCCCTGAGCATCGCCCAGGCCGCCAACCACGGGCACGACCATGACCACGAGGAACACGGCAGCCTCGCCGCTCACGAGCACGGCCTCGCCAGCCTCAACGTGGCGCTGGACGGCGGCACCCTGGAGATCCAGCTGCAGAGCCCGGCAATCAACCTGGTCGGCTTCGAACACGAGGCCAAGAGCGACGCCGACAAGGCCAAGGTCGCTGCAGCACGCAAGCAGCTGGAGCAACCCCAGGCGCTGTTCGCCCTGCCCATCGAGGCCAAGTGCACACTGGCGAACAGCGCCCTGGAAAGCCCGCTGTTCGCCGGGCACAAGCACGAGGAACATGGGCACGACGAGGAGAGCGACCATAGCAATATCGACGCCAGCTACCACTTCGCCTGCGCCAACCCCGAGGCGCTCAAGGTTTTGGAGCTGGGCACCTTCTTCGGTACCTTCCCCGCCACCGAGAAGCTGCAAGTGCAGCTGATCGGCCCGAGCGGCCAGCAGGGTGCCGAGCTGACGCCGAAAGCCCCGCGCCTGAGCTTCTGATCCCCGCGCTGCCCGCCCCCGCTCGCGAAGCCCGACTCGCGGGCGGGGCCCTCTTCTCGGTTAAGCTATCGCCTCCTTACTCCGCACGGCCCGCCCATGCCCGACGCACTGATCGAACTATCCGACTTAGGCTTCGCCTGGCCCGGCCAGGCCGAGCTGCTGGACATCCCGGCCTTCCGCCTGCAGCGCGGCGAGAGCCTGTTTCTCAAGGGGCCCAGCGGCAGCGGCAAGACCACCTTGCTCGGCCTGCTCGGCGGCGTGCAGAAGCCCGGACGCGGCAGTCTGCGGTTGCTCGGCCAGGAGCTGGCGACCCTGTCCGCCGCCGCCCGCGATCGCTTCCGCGTCGACCACACCGGCTACATCTTCCAGCAGTTCAATCTGCTGCCCTTCCTCTCCGTGCGCGAGAATGTCGAGCTGCCCTGCCGCTTCTCGAAGAGCCGCGCGCGGCGGGCCGCCGAACGCTATGGCAGCGTGGACGCCGCCGCCGCACAGCTGCTCGAACACCTGGGGCTGAAGACCGAACTGCTGCAGCGCCGCGCCGATTCGCTATCCATCGGCCAGCAGCAGCGGGTCGCCGCCGCCCGCGCGCTGATCGGCCAGCCTGAGCTGGTGATCGCCGACGAGCCGACCTCGGCGCTGGACCATGACGCCCGCGAAGCCTTCCTCCAGCTGCTGTTCGCCGAATGCCGCGCCGCCGGCGCCAGCCTGCTGTTCGTCAGCCACGACCAGAGCCTGGCGCCGCTGTTCGACCGCAGCCTGTCGCTGGCCGAGCTGAACCGCGCCAGCAAACCCGCCGAGGCCTGACATGCACCTGATCCGCATCGCCCTGGCCAGCCTGGCCAACCGCCGCTTCACCGCGCTGCTCACGGTGTTCGCCATCGCCCTCTCGGTATGCCTGCTGCTGGCCGTCGAGCGGGTGCGCAGCGAGGCGCGCGCCAGCTTCGCCAGCACCATCAGCGGCACCGACCTGATAGTCGGTGCGCGCTCGGGCAGCGTGAATCTGCTGCTGTACTCGGTGTTTCGCATCGGCAACGCCACCAACAATATCCGCTGGGAGAGCTACGAGGCCCTGGCCAACAATCCACAAGTGAAGTGGGCCATTCCGCTGTCGCTGGGCGACTCGCACCGCGGCTACCGGGTGCTGGGCACCGAAACCGGCTACTTCGAGCACTACCGCTACGGCCGCGGCCAACAGCTGCAGCTGGCCGAGGGCAAGCCGTTCGCCGAACTGTTCGAGGTGGTGCTCGGCGCCGAGGTGGCCGAGGCGCTGAAGTACCGGCTGGGCGACCGGATCGTCCTGGCCCACGGCGTGGCCAGCGTCAGCCTGACCCAGCACGACGACAAACCCTTCGTGGTCAGCGGCATCCTCGCCCGCACCGGCACGCCGGTGGACCGCACCCTGCACATCTCGCTACAGGGCATGGAGGCGCTGCACGTGGACTGGCAGGGCGGCATGCCGGCGCGCGGCGCAGCCAGGATCTCGGCCGAGCAGGCGCGCGAGATGGGCCTGCAGCCCAAGGCGATCACCGCCATGCTGCTCGGCCTGAAGAGCAAGATCGCCACCTTCGCCGTGCAGCGCCAGGTCAACGAGTATCGCGGCGAGCCGCTGCTGGCGATCCTCCCCGGCGTGGCCCTGCAGGAGCTGTGGAGCCTGATGGGCACGGCGGAGATGGCGCTGTTCGTGGTCTCCCTGTTCGTCGTGCTGACCGGCCTGATCGGCATGCTCACGGCCATCCTCACCAGCCTCAACGAGCGCCGCCGGGAGATGGCCATCCTGCGCTCGGCCGGCGCACGCCCCTGGCATATCGCCGGCCTGCTGGTGTTCGAGGCCTTCGCCCTGGCCCTGGCCGGCGCCCTGCTGGGCCTGGCCCTGCTGTATGTCGGCATCGCCGCCAGCCAGGGCTGGGTGCAGGCGCAGTACGGCCTGTACCTGCCGCTGGCGCTGCCCAGCCCCTATGAGTGGAGCCTGCTCGGCGCTATTCTGGGCGCCGCCCTGCTGATGGGCGGCGTACCGGCCTGGCGCGCCTACCGCCAGTCGCTGGCCGACGGCCTGTCCATTCGTCTGTGAGGTTGCCCATGCGTCATCTGCTGTTCGCCCTGCTGCTCGCCATCGTCTCCCCGCTGTGGGCGGCAGAGCCCCGCGAGCTGACCTGGAGCGCACTGGTCCCGGCGGATGCGCCGCCGCAGCAGGCGCAGCAGATGCCGATGCACGACCTCACCCAGCTGGCCGACGCCCTGGCCGCCGAGAGCGCCCCGGCGGCCCGCCAGCAGTCGCCGGCGGCACCGGTGGTGCGCGAACTCGACGGCCAGCGGATCAAGCTGCCCGGCTACATAGTGCCGCTGGACGTTACCGAGGAGGGTCGGGTGACCGAGTTCCTCTTCGTGCCCTTCTTCGGCGCCTGCATCCACGTGCCGCCACCGCCCTCCAACCAGATCGTGCATGTCAGCGCCGAGCTGGGCGTGCTGATGGACGCGCTGTACCAGCCGTTCTGGATCGAGGGTTCGCTCAAGGTCGAGCAGAGCAGCAGCGAACTGGCCGAAGCCGGCTACCGCATGGCCGCCGAGAAGATCTACCCCTACGAGATGTAGGGCCCGGCCCCTGTGCGACAGGCCGCCGCAGCTTGCCGCGCGCGGCCATTGAGCCAGGTCAAGAAGCCGGTCCGCGGGGCTCCCTAGCATGAGCGTCAGCCAACCCAACTCGCTGACGCCCCCGGAGCCCCCTGATGAACAAGCCCCTGCTCGCCTCCTCCCTGCTCGCCTCCTCCCTGCTCGCCCTCGCCCTGGCCGCCCCACTGGCCCAGGCCCACAAAGCCGGCGACATCATCCTGCGTGCCGGCGCCATCACCGTCGACCCGCATGAGAACAGCAGCGACATCTGGGTCGGCGCCCTCGGCAGCGACGTGGCCGGCACCAAGGCCACCCTGGACAGCGACACCCAGCTGGGCCTGAACCTCGCCTACATGCTCACCGACCACCTCGGCGTCGAACTGCTGGCCGCCACCCCCTTCAGCCACGCTGTCGGCGTCAAGGGCATGCCCGGCGCCTTCGCCAGCCTCAACGGCAAGCTCGGCGAACTCAAGCAGCTGCCGCCGACCCTGAGCCTGATCTACTACCCGCTGGATGCCGCCTCGGCCCTCCAGCCGTACCTGGGCGCCGGCATCAACTACACTTGGTTCTTCGACACCGAGCTCTCCGGCGAGGCCGAGGACAAGGGTTTCAGCGGCCTCGACCTGGACGACTCCTGGGGCCTGGCCGCGCAGCTCGGCCTGGACTACCTGCTGACCGACGACCTGCTGCTCAACGCCCAGCTGCGCTACATCGACATCGACACCCGGGGCAGCACCCGCTTCGGTGGCCGCGAGGTCGAGGTGGACGTCGACGTCGATCCCTTGGTCTACATGCTCGGCCTGGGCTACAGGTTCTAAGCCTGCAGAAACGAAAAAGCCCGGCGAACAGTGCCGGGCTTTTTCATGGCAACGGCACTCAGCCGTTGAACACTTCATCCACCGACTTCAGCGGATAGTGCTTCGGATAGGGCAGGGTCGCCACGCCGGTCTCGATCGCGGCCTTGGCCACGGCATCGGCCACCACGGTGATCAGACGCGCATCCATCGGCTTGGGAATGATGTACTCGCGACCGAAGGCCAGCTCGATGCCGCCGTAGGCGTCGCAGACTTCCTTGGGCACCGGCAGCTTGGCCAGGTCGCGCAGGGCGAGGGCGGCGGCGATCTTCATCTCCTCGTTGATGCGGGTGGCGCGCACGTCCAGGGCACCGCGGAAGATGAAGGGGAAGCCGAGCACGTTGTTGACCTGGTTCGGGTAGTCGGAGCGGCCGGTGGCCATGATCACGTCCGGACGGGTCTCGTGGGCCAGCTCGGGCTTGATCTCCGGGTCCGGATTGGAGCAGGCGAAGACGATCGGGTTCGGCGCCATGCGCGCCAGGTCTTCCTGGCTCAGCAGGTTGGCCCCGGACAGGCCGACGAACACGTCGGCGCCGTCGAGGGCGTCGGACAGGCTGCGCTTGTCGGTGGCGTGGGCGAATACCGCCTTGTACTGGTTGAGGTCGTCGCGGCCGGCGTGGATCACGCCCTTGCGGTCGAGCATGTAGACGTTCTCGACCTTGGCACCCATGCTCACCAGCAGCTTCATGCAGGAGATGGCGGCGGCGCCGGCACCGAGGCAGACGATCTTGGCTTGTTCCAGGGTCTTGCCGGCGATTTCCAGGGCGTTGAGCATGCCGGCGGCGGTGACGATGGCGGTGCCGTGCTGGTCGTCGTGGAACACCGGGATGTCGCACTGCTCGATCAGCGCGCGCTCGATCTCGAAGCACTCGGGCGCCTTGATGTCTTCCAGATTGATGCCGCCGAAGGTGATGGAGATGCGCTTGACCGTGTCGATGAAGGCCTGCGGGCTCTCGGCGTCGACCTCGATGTCGAACACGTCGATGCCGGCGAAACGCTTGAACAGCACGCCCTTGCCTTCCATCACCGGCTTGGAGGCCAGCGGGCCGAGGTCGCCCAGGCCGAGGATCGCGGTGCCGTCGGAAATCACTGCCACCAGATTGCCCTTGCCGGTGTAGCGGTAGGCCAGCTCGGCATCGCGGGCGATCTCGCGTACCGGCTCGGCCACACCCGGGCTGTAGGCCAGGGACAGATCACGCGCGGTGACGGTGGGCTTGGTCAGTTCGACGCTGAGTTTGCCCGGGCGGGGCTGAGCGTGATACTCGAGAGCGGCAGTTTTCAGATCGGACATTTCGGCTATTTCCGCTTTGCTATGAACGCAGGCGAGCGAGCATACGCAAGATGCTCAAGGCCCACAAGCTCGGGGCTCGCGGCGACTCAGTGAACCACTTTGAGCCAGGCGCCAGGTTGTGGCCGACCGGTCGGATACAGACCGTTGAGCAGGCGCAGGCGCTTCAGCCGATCACCCTCGCCCTCCATCTGCCGGCTCAACTCCTCCAGAGTCTGCCCGGCCTGAAAGCGCACCAGACGCAGGCGTCGCGGCTGGCCCAACTGACGCTCGCCCGCCAGCAGCGGACGAAAGCTGCGCAGCACCTCCATGAACTGCTGGTCCGCACTCTCCAGCGCGGTGCGGCCCTTGACCGCACCGACGAAGACGAAGGCGTCGCGCCCGCGCACCACCACCGCGATGCGCTTGCCACCATTGCCGGGCAGCACGCCGGTGGTCACGTCCAGGCCGTTCTGGCGGAAACTCTGCTCGGCGGAGAGGCCGCGCCCACCGGTACGCTTACGGATGAATGCGCGGGAGTCGAGCGCCTGCTGCTGCGCCTCCATGCGCATGACCATGAAGGCCTGCTGGTCGGCGCTGTGCACGATCAGCGCATCCGGGCGGTTGATCAGCTCCCAGCCCTCGGGAAAGGCCAGGGTGAAGTTCAGGCCGGCATGGTAGAAGTGCTGGCCACGGCGCACGCCGGCCTCGGCGGAGTCGCCGAAGGGCATGCCGTCGATCATCCGCAGGTAGCTGTCGCGCCCCACCTCGCCGCGGCCGGCGGCCAGCGGCGTGGCGGCGGCCACCACCTGGCGCAGGCGGGTGTCGCTGTCTGGATGGGTGTCGAACAGGCCGTGGTAGCCGGTCGGCGCCACTTCCTGGCCCTTGGCCAGGGCCTCGTCGCGGGCGAAGTCCTCCTGGTTCTTCAGCACCTTGACCACCTCGATCATCGCCTGCGGATCGTAACCGCTGCGCGCCAGGTACTGGGCGCCGAAGCCGTCGGCCTCCAGCTCCATGTCGCGACCGTAGCCGCGCACAAAGGCGCCGCCGAGGACGTTGGCCAGGTCGCCGGCGGCGCCGACGCCGGTGCCGATCGCCACGGCCTGGCCGAGGATGTTCCAGGCGGTGGACTGGCTCTGCTGGCGCACGCTGTGGCGCGCCGTGACATGCCCCACCTCGTGGCCGAGCACGGCGGCCAGCTCCGCCTCGGAGCCCAGGTAGGCCATCAGCCCGCGGTGGATATAGATGTGCCCGCCGGGAATGGCGAAGGCGTTGATGTCCGGGCTGTCGATGATGGTGAAGGTGTAGCCGAGGCCGCTGCGGTGGCTGTTGCGCGCCACCCGCTCGCCGACCCGCTGCACGTAGGCCTGCAGCTTGTCGTCGGCATAGCGCGGGTACTGGCTGGCGATTTCCTGGGCATAGCGCCGGCCCAGGTCGATCTCCTGCTGCTCGCTCATCATGACGAAGTCGGTCTTGCCGGTGGCCGGGTTGAGCGCACAACCGGCGAGCTGAGCGAGCGCGAGCAGCAGTAACAGGGGCAGTCTCATGGCAACACCTCGAGCATGGCCGCATGGGTCAGCGGCAGCATCCAGCGGGCCTGCCCCGGTTGTACGCCGCCACGGCGGGCACGGTCAATCACCCAGCCGCGCGCCTCCACCTCGCGCCCGGCCAGGCGCTGCAGGGCCGTCACATCGAAATGGCGCAGCAGCCTGGGCTCGACGCGCAGCACCAGCGGCCCGTCCAGCTCCAGCCACAGGCCACCTCGATTGCGCTGCACGGCCGCAACCCGGCCGCGCACCAGGGCGAAGCCGCCGCCACGCAGAGCGGAAGGGCTGAGCACTTTCTGCTGCTGCCACAGGCCGAGCCGCCGTTCGCGAGCCGCGGCTTCCGCCTCGCGCTGGCACACCTCCAGGCCGCTGGCCGGTTCGAAGGCCACCCGGTAGCCGAGGCCCTCGGCCAGCAGCTGCGCCTCCAGGTTATGCCCCGCGCGATCATAGGCGTGGGCCAGGGTGCGACCATAGTGGTCACGGGGCTTGGCGCCGAGGCGCAGGCCGACACGCCCGTCGCCGGCCGCCACCAGGGCCTGCAGGCGCCGGGTCGCCGCCTCGGCGAAGGGCTCGGCCGGGCGCCCGTCGCGCGCCCGTTCCGGTGCGTTGATGCCGATCAGACGCACGCTGCGCCCATCGGCCAGGCGCAGGGTATCGCCATCCACCACCTTGGCCACGGGCAGCGGCTGCAGCCCCTCGACCCGGGGACAGAAGGCCCAGGCCGGTAAAACCAGGCCGACGGAAACGAAAAAGGCGCCCACCAGGGACGCCTTTTTCAGCAACGTGGTTCGCACCACCATTCGGCTTACTTGCTGCCGAACACGCCGAAACGCTGCTTGAAGCGATCGATACGGCCGCCGGTGTCCAGCACCTTCTGCTTGCCGGTGTAGAACGGGTGGCACTCGGAGCACACGTCCAGGCTCAGCGACTTGCACAGAGTGGAACGGGTCTTGATCACGTTGCCACAGCTGCAGGTAGCGGTGACTTCTTCGTACTGCGGATGGATATCGGCTTTCATCGCTGTTTCCTCGGGTAAGGTGTGCCGCCACCCGGCCATTCGCCGAGTACCGCACGGAAATAGGCCGCGCACTATACCAGAGCGCCGCCCGCGCGCAAGTCGCAGGCGGCTCGTGGCGACGCGCGGGCATGCTAGCATCGCGCCCTCGTTTTCCGGAGTCCGTCGTGCCCGAGACCATTCTACGCCTCGCCCTGCCCTCGCCGCTGCGCCGCCTGTTCGACTACCTGGCGCCGCCGGGCGTGCCGCGCGCCGCGCTGCAGCCAGGCATGCGCCTGCGCGTGCCGTTCGGCCGCCGCGAGGTGGTGGGCGTACTGGTGGAACTGGCGGACAGCAGCGAAGTGGCGCAGGACAAGCTCAGGCCGGCCCTGCAACTGCTCGACCGCAAGCCCCCGCTGCCGGCGCCGCTGTTCCGGCTGTGCCTGTGGACGGCCCAGTACTACCAGCACAGCCTCGGCGACACCCTGAGCTGGGCTCTGCCGGTGCTGCTGCGCCAGGGCGAGCCGGCCGAGGCGCGCCAGGAGCGCTACTGGCACGCCTGCGAGGGCGCCAGCGCCAACGACCCGCGCCTGGCCCGCGCGCCGCGCCAGCGCGAGGCCCTGCGCGCCCTGGCGCAGCACCAGCACGGCGTGCCGCACTCGCTGCTGGGCAAGCTGCAACTGAACAAGGACAGCCTCGACCTGCTGCTGGACAAGGGCCTGGCGCGCGTCGAAGTGCGCCGCAGCGCGCCACTCAGCCGCCACGGCGGCTGGCTGGCGCAGCCGGAGCTGCCGCTCAACGCCGAGCAGCGCGCCGCCTTCACCGCCGTGCAGGCCGGCATGGGCGAGTTCGGCGCCTACCTGCTGCAGGGCGTCACCGGCAGCGGCAAGACCGAGGTCTACCTGCAGCTGATCCGCCACTGCCTGGAGGCCGGCCGGCAGGCCCTGGTGCTGATCCCGGAGATCAACCTGGGGCCACAGACGGTGGAGCGCTTCGCCCGTCGCTTCAACGCGCGCATCGCCCTGCTGCATTCCGGGGTCAATGATCGCGAACGCCTGGACGCCTGGCTGGCCGCCCGCGACGGCGAGGCCGATATCGTGATCGGCACCCGCTCGGCACTGTTCACCCCGCTGCACAAGCCCGGCCTGATCATCGTCGACGAGGAGCACGACGCTTCCTACAAGCAGCAGGAGGGCCTGCGCTACCACGCCCGCGACCTGGCCCTGGTGCGCGCGCGCCAAGAGAACCTGCCGATCCTGCTCGGCTCGGCCACCCCCTCGCTGGAGAGCCTGCACAACGCCCATGCCGGGCGCTACGCCCTGCTCAAGCTCAACCAGCGCGCCGGCGGCGCCCAGCCGCCGCGTTTCCTGCGCCTGGACGTGAAGAGCCTGCCGCTCGACGCCGGCATGTCCGGCCCGCTGCAGCAGGCCATCCGCCAGACCCTGGAGGCCGGCCAGCAGGCGCTGGTGTTCCTCAACCGCCGCGGCTTCGCCCCCACCCTGCTGTGCCACGACTGCGGCTGGATCAGCCAGTGCCCGCGCTGCGACGCGCGCATGACCCTGCACCAGCGGCACAACGAACTGCGCTGCCACCACTGCGGCCACGTCGAGCGGCCGCCGCGCAACTGCCCCGAGTGCAATCGCGTCGACCTGCGCCCGGTGGGCGCCGGCACCGAGCGCGCCGAGGAGCGCCTGGCCCTGCTCTACCCGCAGTTCCCGGTGCTGCGCATCGACCGCGACAGCACCTCGCGCAAGGGCGCCATGGACAGGCTGTTCGCCACCATCAACCAGGGCGAGCCGTGCATCCTGGTCGGCACCCAGATGCTCGCCAAGGGCCACCACTTCCCGCGGGTGACCCTGGTGGCCATCCTCGACGCCGACGGCGGCCTGTTCTCCGCGGATTTTCGCGCCAGCGAGCGCATGGCCCAGCTCACCGTGCAGGTGGCCGGGCGCGCCGGGCGCGCCGAGGAGCCGGGCAAGGTGATCATCCAGAGCCATCTGGCCGACCACCCGCTGCTGGTCCAGCTCACCGAGCAGGGCTACCCGGCCTTCGCCGAGCAGGCCCTGAGCGAGCGCCGCGGCGCCGGCCTGCCGCCCTTCGCCCACCTCGCCCTGCTGCGCGGCGAGGCGCACAAGCCCGGCCAGGCCGAGGCTTTTCTCGACCTGGCCTGCAGCTATGCCGAACAGCTGCGCGATGAACTCAAGCTGGGCGGCATCGAACTGCTCGGCCCGGTGCCGGCGCCGATGGAGCGCCGCGCCGGGCGTTTCCGCGCCCAGCTGCTGCTGCAATGCACCAGCCGTGCGCCGCTGCACCGGCTGCTGGCGCACTGGCTGCCGATACTCGAAGCCATGCCGGAAGGCCGCGCGGTGCGCTGGTCGCTGGATGTCGACCCGATCGATCTTTTTTGAGCGGCAAGCCACAAGCTGCAAGCCTCAAGTCCAAAGCGCGGCGTGCTTTTCCTTGCAGCTTGTGGCTTGCCGCTTGCCGCTGCTTTTATAATGCGCAGTTTTCGACCAGCCGCGGCCGACCGAGCAGACCATGAAAGACACGATTCGCCACCTGATCCAGCAAGCCCTGACCCGCCTCACCGCCGAGGGCGTGCTGCCCGAGGGCCTGAGCCCGGCCATTCAGGTGGAGAACACCAAGGACAAGAGCAACGGCGACTTCGCCAGCAATATCGCCATGATGCTGGCCAAGCCGGCCGCCATGAAGCCGCGCGACCTGGCCGAGAAGCTGGTCGCCGCCCTGCCGGCCGACGATGGCATCGCCAAGGTGGAGATCGCCGGCCCCGGCTTCCTCAACTTCTTCCAGAACAGCGACGCCCTGGCCCAGCGCCTGGAAGCGGCGCTGGCCGACGCCAGCCTCGGCGTGCGCAAGAGCGGCCCGGCGCAACGCGTGGTGGTCGACCTGTCGGCGCCCAACCTGGCCAAGGAGATGCACGTCGGCCACCTGCGCTCGACCATCATCGGCGACGGCGTGGCCCGCGTGCTGGAGTTTCTTGGCGACGAGGTGATCCGGCAAAACCATGTCGGCGACTGGGGCACCCAGTTCGGCATGCTGCTGGCCTACATGCAGGAGCAGCCGGTCGGCAGCGATGCCGAGCTGGCCGACCTGGAAAGCTTCTACCGCGCGGCGAAGAAGCGCTTCGACGACAGCGCCGAGTTCGCCGAGCGCGCCCGCCAGCTGGTGGTCCAGCTGCAGGCCGGCGACGCCGAGTGCATGCGCCTGTGGCACCGCTTCAACGACATTTCCCTGAGCCACTGCCAGGCCCTCTACGACCGCCTCGGGGTCAAGCTGAGCATGGCCGACGTCAAGGGCGAGAGCGCCTACAACGACGACCTGGCCCAGGTCATCGCCGACCTCGCCGCCAAGGGCCTGCTCACCGAGGACAACGGTGCCCAGTGCGTGTTCATGGACGAGTTCAAGAACGCCGAGGGCAATCCGCTGCCGCTGATCGTGCAGAAGGCCGGCGGCGGCTACCTGTACGCCACCACCGACCTGGCCGCCACCCGCTACCGCGCCAATGTACTGAAGGCCGAGCGCGTCCTGTACTTCGTCGACCAGCGCCAGGCCCTGCACTTCCAGATGGTCTTCGCCTGCGCGCGCCTGGCCGGCTTCGTGCCGCCGAGCATGGCGCTGGAGCACATGGGCTTCGGCACCATGAACGGTCCGGACGGCAAGCCGTTCAAGACCCGCGACGGCGGCACCGTGAAGCTGGTCGAGCTGCTCGACGAGGCCGAGCAGCGCGCCTACGCCCTGGTCAAGGAGAAGAACCCGGAGCTGGACGAAGACGAACTGCGCGAGATCGCCCGCGTGGTCGGCATCGCCTCGGTGAAGTACGCCGACCTGTCCAAGCACCGCACCAGCGACTACCGCTTCAACTTCGAGCTGATGCTGAGCTTCGAGGGCAATACCGCGCCCTATCTGCTGTACGCCTACACCCGCGTGGCCAGCCTGTTCCGCAAGCTGGGCAAGGAGGTCGGCGAGATCGGCGGGCAGATCCGCATCGAGGCGCCGCAGGAGCAGGCCCTGGCCGGCAAGCTGGCGCAGTTCGCCGACACCCTGAACAACGTCGCCGGCAAGGGCGAGCCGCACCTGCTGTGCGCTTACCTGTACGACCTGGCCGGGCTGTTCTCCAGCTTCTACGAGAACTGCCCGATCCTCGCCGCCGAGGACCAGGCCACCCAGCAGAGCCGCCTGCGCCTGGCCGCGCTGACCGGCCGCACCCTCAAGCAGGGTCTGGAGCTGCTCGGCCTGCCGACCCTGGAGCGCATGTAAGTGGCGGCAGCGAAGAAGAAGCCCGCCGCCAAGCGCGGCGCCAGTCGCTACCAGGCGCCGGCCAAGAAGCCGGTACCGGGCTGGGTGTGGCTGGCCTGCGGCGCCGCCGTGGGCGCCTTCTTCATGTTCCTGTTCAGCCTGGAGCCGGGCCGCGACGAAGTGAAGCGGGCTAATCCGGAACAGGCCAAGAAGACCGTGCAGCAGAAGCCGCAGGCCCCGGCCGAGCCGGCCAAGCCGAAGTACGACTTCTACACCCTGCTGCCCGAGTCCGAGGTCATAGTACCGCCGCAAGCGCTGCCGCCCGCCGAGCCGGCCAAGCCCGAGCAGAAGCCGGTGACGCCGGAGGAGGCGGCCAAGATCGACGCCGCCCGCGCCGAGGCCGCACTCAACGGCGAGACCCCGCCCCCGCCGCCGGTGGTGGCCAAGGCGCCGGTCACCACCCAGTTCTTCCTCCAGGCCGGCTCCTTCCGTAAGCGCGAGGACGCCGACAAGGTGCGCGCGCAACTGCTGCTGCTCGGGCAGAACGTGCAGGTCGAGTCGGGCAAGGTGCGCGAGGATACCTGGCACCGCGTGCTGGTCGGCCCCTACGCCAACCGCGAACAGCTGGCCGGGGCGCAGAAGCAGCTGGCCGCCAGCGGTTTCAGCAATCTCTTGCTACAACAGCGGCAGAGCCGCTGAGCCGGCAAGTTGCCCGCTCCGGTTGAAAAGCCGGGCGGGCCACCCCATCTGATCTCCATTCGGGCACTTCAGCCCCGCTGCGTGGAGATTCACCCTTGACCACCATCGTTTCAGTGCGCCGCAACGGCAAAGTCGTCATGGGCGGCGACGGCCAGGTTTCCCTCGGCAACACCGTGATGAAAGGCAACGCCAAGAAGGTGCGACGCCTGTACCACGGCCAGGTGCTGGCCGGCTTCGCCGGCGCCACCGCCGACGCCTTCACCCTGTTCGAGCGCTTCGAGGGCCAGCTGGAGAAGCACCAGGGCCATCTGGTGCGCGCCGCCGTCGAGCTGGCCAAGGACTGGCGCACCGACCGCAGCCTGAGCCGCCTGGAGGCCATGCTGGCGGTGGCCAACAAGGACGCCTCGTTGATCATCACCGGCAACGGCGACGTGGTCGAACCCGAACACGGCCTGATCGCCATGGGCTCCGGCGGCGGCTTCGCCCAGGCCGCGGCCCTGGCCCTGCTGCAGAAGACCGATCTCTCCGCCCGAGAAATCACCGAGGCCGCATTGAACATCGCTGGCTCCATCTGTGTCTTCACTAACCAGAATCTGACCATCGAAGAGGAAGACTGCGCTGAGTAAGCGCGCTTCCTGCTGGAGCAAGCCCGCATGCCTATGACCCCCCGCGAAATCGTTTCCGAACTGGACCGCCACATCATCGGCCAGGACGACGCCAAGCGCGCCGTCGCCATCGCCCTGCGCAACCGCTGGCGGCGCATGCAGCTGCCCGCCGAGCTGCGCCAGGAGGTGACGCCGAAGAACATCCTGATGATCGGCCCGACCGGCGTCGGCAAGACCGAGATTGCCCGCCGCCTGGCCAAGCTGGCGGGCGCCCCCTTCCTCAAGGTGGAGGCCACCAAGTTCACCGAGGTCGGCTATGTCGGCCGCGACGTCGAGTCGATCATCCGCGACCTGGCTGACGCCGCGCTTAAGATGCTGCGCGAGCAGGAAGTGCAGAAGATGCAGCACCGCGCCGAGGACGCCGCCGAGGAGCGCATCCTCGACGCCCTGCTGCCGCCGGCGCGCAGCTTCGGCGAGGAGGCCGCGCCGAGCACCGACTCCAACACCCGCCAGCTGTTCCGCAAGCGCCTGCGCGAAGGCCAGCTGGACGACAAGGAAATCGATATCGAGGTGGCCGAGGCGCCGATGGGTGTGGAGATCATGACCCCGCCAGGCATGGAGGAGATGACCAACCAGCTGCAGAATCTGTTCGCAGGCATCACCAAGGGCAAGAAGAAGAGCCGCAAGCTCAAGGTCAAGGACGCGCTCAAGCTGATCCGCGACGAGGAGGCCGCGCGCCTGGTCAACGAGGATGAGCTCAAGGCCCGCGCCCTGGAGGCGGTGGAGCAGCACGGCATCGTCTTCATCGACGAGATCGACAAGGTCGCCAAGCGCGCCAACGTCGGCGGCGCCGACGTGTCCCGCGAGGGCGTGCAGCGCGACCTGCTGCCGCTGATCGAGGGCTGCACGGTGAACACCAAGCTGGGCATGGTCAAGACCGACCACATCCTGTTCATCGCCTCCGGCGCCTTCCACCTGGCCAAGCCCAGCGACCTGGTGCCGGAGCTGCAGGGCCGCCTGCCGATCCGCGTCGAGCTCAAGGCCCTGACCCCGCAGGACTTCGAGCGCATCTTGAGCGAACCGCATGCCTCGCTGACCGAACAGTACGCCGAGCTGCTCAAGACCGAGGGCCTCGCCATCGAGTTCCAGGCCGACGGTATCCAGCGCATCGCCGAGATCGCCTGGCAGGTCAACGAGAAGACCGAGAACATCGGCGCGCGCCGCCTGCACACCCTGCTCGAACGCCTGCTGGAGGAAGTCTCCTTCAGCGCCGCCGACCTGGCCGGCCAGCAGAACGGCGAGCCGATCCGCATCGACGCCGCCTACGTCAACGGCCACCTCGGCGAACTGGCGCAGGACGAGGATCTGTCGCGCTATATCCTTTAAAGCAGCGGCAAGCTGCAAGCCATAAGCCACAAGTCGAAAGCACCTGTGCCTTGGCTTTGCTTGCCGCTTGAAGCTTGCCGCTTGGAGCTTTCTTATGCCCATCCCCAGCGCGATCAAACTGCACAAGGCGTCGAAGACCCTGGAGCTGCGCTATGGCGAGCAGCGCTACAGCCTGAGCGCCGAGTTCCTGCGCGTGCACTCGCCCTCGGCCGAAGTGCAGGGCCATGGCAAGCCGATCCTGCAGACCGGCAAACTCAAGGTCGGCCTGGAGCGCATCGAGCCGGCGGGCAACTATGCACTGAAACTGTGCTTCGACGACGGCCACGACAGCGGCCTGTACAGCTGGGACTATCTGTACCAGCTCGCCACCCGCCACGACGAGCTGTGGGCCGACTACCTGGCGCAGCTGGCCGCCGCCGGCAAGTCGCGCGACCCGGACGAGTCGATCGTGCGCCTGATGCTCTGAGGCGCGGCTCTAGGCCGCACCCCGCGCAATATTTCCTTCACACCTAGGGCGCATTTTCTAATCGCCCTCGGCATACTCCCGCGCGCCGTTCGTTCGACATTGGCGAACTTGCGCAAAAGAGGAAACTCGGGTAACCAAGGAACTGGCAGGTTCCGTGCATTTACCTACGGTGAATGCGAAGAAAGCGCGGAGTTCGCTCCGCACCCCGGCAAACCCGAGCAGTACCAGCCCTTCGCCCTGTGCCCTTTCACAGCTGCAGTTGGTATTCGTCTCAGGACAATGGAGCGTCGTAGATGACCCAGAAGAATAACGAAGACCTGCATCACCAAGCCTCGGAAAACACCTTGGGCCTGAACCCGGTGATTGGCTTGCGTGGCAAGGATCTTCTCACCTCTGCCCGGATGGTGCTGGTGCAGGCCATCAAGCAACCCTTGCACAGCGCCAAGCATGTCACCCATTTCGCGCTGGAGCTGAAGGACGTCCTGCTCGGCCGCTCCGAGCTGGTCCCCGAAGCCGACGACCGCCGCTTCGCCGACCCGGCCTGGAGCCAGAACCCGCTGTACCGCCGTTACCTGCAGACCTACCTGGCCTGGCGCAAGGAACTGCACGACTGGATCGAGGACAGCAACCTCACCGAACAGGACGCCAGCCGCGGCCACTTCGTCATCAACCTGATGACCGAGGCCTTCGCCCCGAGCAACAGCATGGCCCACCCGGCGGCCGTCAAGCGCTTCTTCGAGACCGGCGGCAAGAGCCTGCTCGACGGTCTCTCGCACCTGGCCAAGGACATCATCAACAACGGCGGCATGCCCAGCCAGGTGAAGATGGACGCCTTCGAGGTCGGCAAGAACCTGGCCACCAGCGAAGGCGCGGTGATCTTCCGCAACGACCTGCTGGAGCTGATCCAGTACAAGCCGACCACCGAGCAGGTGCACGAGCGCCCGCTGCTGGTGGTGCCGCCGCAGATCAACAAGTTCTACGTATTCGACCTGTCGCCGGAGAAGAGCGTGGCGCGCTTCCTCCTGCGCAACCACGTGCAGACCTTCGTGGTGAGCTGGCGCAACCCGACCAAGGCGCAGCGCGAGTGGGGCCTGTCGACCTATATCGAGGCGCTCAAGGAAGCCATCGACGTGGTCACCGAGGTGACCGGCAGCCCGGACGTCAACATGCTCGGCGCCTGCTCCGGCGGCATCACCATCTCCTCGCTGCTCGGCCACTACGCCGCCACCGGCGAGCAGAAGGTGCACTCCATGACCCTGCTGGTCAGCGTGCTCGACACCAAGCTCGACACCCAGGTCGCCCTGTTCGCCGACGAGAAGACCCTGGAGGCCGCCAAGCGCCGCTCCTACCAGGCCGGCGTGCTGGAAGGCAAGGACATGGCCAAGGTGTTCGCCTGGATGCGTCCCAACGATTTGATCTGGAACTACTGGGTCAACAACTACCTGCTGGGCAACGAGCCGCCGGTGTTCGACATCCTCTACTGGAACAACGACACCACCCGTCTGCCGGCCGCCCTGCACGGCGATCTGATCGAGCTGTTCAAGACCAACCCGCTGACCCGGCCCAACGCCCTGGAAGTCTGCGGCACGCCGATCGACCTCAAGCAGGTCACCAGCGACATCTATTGCGTGGCCGGCACCACCGACCACATCACCCCCTGGGAGGCCTGCTACAAGTCCTCGCTGCTGTTCGGCGGCAAGGTCGAGTTCGTGCTGTCCAACAGCGGCCACATCCAGAGCATCCTCAACCCGCCGGGCAACCCCAAGGCGCGCTTCTCCACCAACAGCGAGCAGGCGCCGACCGCCCGCGAGTGGCAGGAGAACGCCACCAAGCACGCCGACTCCTGGTGGCTGCACTGGCAAAAGTGGCTGGCCGAGCGTTCCGGCAAGCAGAAGAAGGCGCCCAGTGCCCTGGGCAGCAAGAAGCACGCGCCGGGCGAGGCGTCCCCCGGAACCTATGTGCACGAGCGCTAACCACAGAGCGCCCACCGCACCTTGCGCAATACTGCCCGCGGCACCCGGAAGTGCCGCACGCCGCGCCGGGCCCGTGCCCGCGCGGCGCCCGCCACGGCGGGAAACTGGAGCGCGGCCCCGGAAGGTCGCTCTCCACCGATTCATGTATAGGGCCTAGCGCATGCCGCAACCTTTCGTTTTTCGCACCATCGAACTGGACGGCCAGACCATCCGCACCGCGGTCCGCCCGGGCAGCAGCAGCCTGACGCCGCTGCTGATCTTCAACGGCATCGGCGCCAACCTGGAGCTGGTGATGCCCTTCGTCGCCGCGCTCGATCCGGACCTGGAAGTGATCGCCTTCGACGTCCCCGGCGTCGGCGGCTCCTCCACCCCGACCGTGCCCTATCGCTTCCCCGGCCTGGCCAAGCTGGCGGCGCGCATGCTCGACTACCTGGACTACGGTCAGGTCAACGTCATCGGGGTGTCCTGGGGCGGCGCCCTGGCCCAGCAGTTCGCCCACGACTATCCGGAGCGCTGCAAGAAGCTGGTGCTGGCGGCCACCTCGGCCGGCGCCATCATGGTGCCGGGCAAGCCCAAGGTGCTCTGGCGCATGGCCAGCCCGAAGCGCTACATCCAGCCGTCCTACGGCGTGCACATCGCCCCGGACATCTACGGCGGCGCCTTCCGCCGCGACCCCAAGCTGGCCCTGGCGCACGCCAGCAAGGTGCGCTCCGGCGGCAAGATGGGCTACTACTGGCAGCTGTTCGCCGGCATCGGCTGGACCAGCATCCACTGGCTGCATCGCATCCGCCAGCCTACCCTGGTACTGGCCGGCGACGACGACCCGCTCATCCCGCTGGTCAACATGCGCCTGCTGGCCTGGCGCATTCCCAACTCGGAACTTCACGTGATCGACGACGGTCATCTGTTCCTGGTGACGCGCGCCGAAGCGGTGGCGCCTATCATCATGAAGTTCCTTCAGGAGGAGCGGCAGCGCGCGCGGATGCATCCGCAACCGCAGCCCATTCGTGCGCACTGATCGCACAACTGTAGTGCCACACCGGTAGGCTCGCCCCAAGGCGATGCCGGCCGGACAAGGAAGATTCTTCGCGCGGCAGTCTGGAATGCCCTCCGGCGCGCCTTGGTACAAGCCTTGCTGTCATCGGAGATGACAGTTTGACGACGGAGCCTGCCCCATGCGAGACAAAGCTGCATCAGGATCATTGCCGGTCCCCGCAAACTTCATGAACGCGCAGAGTGCCATGGTCGGCCTGCGCGGCCGCGACCTGTTCTCCACCCTGCGCACCCTGGCCTTCCAGGGCCTGCGCCAGCCGGTGCACAGCTCGCGCCACCTGCTGGCCTTCGGCAAGCAGCTGGGCCGGGTGATGCTCGGCGACACGCCGTTCCAGCCCAACCCGCAGGACAGTCGCTTCGCCGACCCGACCTGGCGCCTCAACCCCTTCTACCGCCGCAGCCTGCAGGCCTATCTGGCCTGGCAGCGCCAGCTCAAGGCGTGGATCGACGAGAGCGATCTGTCGGCGGACGACCGCACCCGCGCGCACTTCCTGTTCTCCCTGCTCAACGACGCCCTGGCGCCCTCCAACACCCTGCTCAACCCGCTGGCGGTCAAGGAGCTGTTCAACAGCGGCGGCACCAGCGTGCTGCGCGGCGCCCGGCAAATGTTCGACGATCTGCTGCATAACAGCGGCATGCCGCAACAGGTCGACAAGCGCGCCTTCGAAGTCGGCCGCAACCTGGCCACCACGCCCGGCGCGGTGGTGCTGCGCACCGAGATGTTCGAGCTGATCCACTACAAGCCGATGAGCGAGAAGCAGTACGAACGCCCGCTGCTGATCGTGCCGCCGCAGATCAACAAGTTCTACATCTTCGACCTGAGCCCGGAGAAGAGCTTCGTCCAGTACTGCCTGAAGAACGGCCTGCAGGTGTTCATGCTCAGCTGGCGCAACCCGGATGCGCGGCATCGCGAATGGGGCCTGTCCAGCTACGTGCAGGCGGTAGAGGACGCCAGCGACCTGTGCCGCTCGATCACCGGCAGCAAGGAAGTCAACCTGATGGGCGCCTGCGCCGGCGGCCTGACCATCGCCGCGCTGCAGGGCCATCTGCAGGCCAAGCGCCAGCTGCGCAAGATCGGTTGCGCCACCTATCTGGTCAGCCTGCTCGACGCCCAGGTGGAGAGCCCGGCCATGCTGTTCGCCGACGAGCAGACCCTGGAGTCGGCCAAGCGCCGCTCCTACCAGAGCGGTGTGCTGGATGGCCGCGACATGGCCCGGGTGTTCGCCTGGATGCGCCCCAACGACCTGATCTGGAACTACTGGGTCAACAACTACCTGATGGGCAAGGAACCGCCGGCCTTCGACATCCTCTACTGGAACAACGACAACACCCGCCTGCCGGCCGCCCTGCACGGCGACCTGCTCGACCTGTTCAAGCACAACCCGCTGAACCGGGCCGGCGCCCTCGAGGTGTGCGGCACCCCCATCGACCTGTCCAAGGTCGGCCTGGACAGCTTCAGCGTGGCCGGCATCAACGACCACATCACGCCTTGGGACAGCGTCTATCGTTCGGCGCTGCTGCTCGGCGGCAACAGCCGCTTCGTGCTGTCCAACAGCGGCCATATCCAGAGCATTCTCAACCCGCCGGGCAACCCCAAGGCGACCTACTTCGAGAATGGCAAGCTGAGCGGCGATCCGCGCGCCTGGTACCACGAGGCGAAGAAGAAGGAAGGCAGCTGGTGGCCCGAGTGGCTGGAGTGGATCCAGCAGCGTTCCGGCGAACAGCGCGAGACCCAGTTCAGCGTCGGCAGCAACAAGTACCCCGCCATGGAGTCGGCGCCGGGCACCTACGTGCATGTGCGCTGAAAGCGGCAACCAGCACTGGCCGGGCACGCGTCCGGCCGGTTATCGTCGGCACTCCGGCGGCCACCACAAGATCATGGAATGAAGACCCGCGAGCGCATCCTCGAGTGCGCCCTGCAGCTGTTCAACGAGCAGGGCGAGCCCAACGTTTCCACCCTGGAGATCGCCACCGAGATGGGCATCAGCCCCGGCAATCTCTACTACCACTTCCATGGCAAGGAACCGCTGATCCTGGAGCTGTTCGAGCGCTTCCAGGCCGAGCTGGCGCCGCTGCTCGACCCGCCGGCCGAGGCCGAGCTGGGCGCCGAGGACTACTGGCTGTTCCTCCACCTGATAGTCGAGCGCCTGGCCCAGTACCGCTTCCTGTTCCAGGACCTGTCCAACCTGTCCGGACGCCTGCCCAAGCTGGCCCGCGGCATGCGCCAGTGGCTCAACCAGCTCAAGCGCACCCTAGCCAGCCTGCTGGCGCGCCTCAAGGCCCTCGGCCAACTGCGCAGCGATACCCAGTCGCTCGGCCAGCTGGTCGAACAGATCACCCTGACCCTGCTGTTCTCCCTGGACTACCAGCGTATCCTCGGCGCCGCCGGCGAAATACGCCTGGTGGTTTACCAGGTGATGATGCTGGTCGCCCCGCACCTCACCGACGAGCCGCGCCACGCCGCCGAGCTGCTGGCCCATCGCTATCTGGAAACTTAGGGTCCGCTGAAATGCAAACGCCCGGCACTGGGCCGGGCGCTGGCACATCCCGAGGGAATCAGGACGGGGTGGACGGGGTCGCCGATGTCGCGGCCGGGGCCGATGCCGGAGCTGCGGCCGGGGCCGGCGCCGGGGCGGCTGCCGGCTTGGCGGCAACCGGTTTGGCGGCAGGCTTGGCCGCTGCTGGCTTCTTCACCGCCGGCTTCTTCGCAGCCGGTTTCGCGGCAGCCTTGGCGGCGGGTTTAGCAGCAGGCTTGGCGGCGGCCTTGGCTGCCGGTTTAGCGGCGGGCTTCGCAGCCGGCTTGGCGGCAGCCTTGGCGACCGGCTTGACCGTCTGGCCGGTGATTTTCTCGATCTGCTTGGTCAGGGTGTCGACCTTGGCCTGCAGAGCCTTGACCTCGTTGCGGCTGGGCACACCCAGGCGCGAGATGGCACTGTTCAGACGCCTGTCGAAGGCGTCCTCCAGCTCGTTCCACTTACCGAGCGCCTTGTCCTTGACCTCGTCGACCTTGGACTTGGCCGAATCGACGGTGGAACCGACGCTGGACTTGACCGCACCCAGCTGCTTGTCCACTCCGGTCTTGGCTTTCTTCTCGGCTTTCTCGCCATCCTTGACCAGGCCATCGAACAGCTTGTTGCCGTCGTTGCTGATCTTCGAATAGGCACCGAGGCCGGCCAGCCAGATCTGCCGCGAGTACTTCTCGATCTCGCCGATCCAGGAACTGCTTTCCTTCTTGGCCGCCGGCTTCTTGGCTGCCGGTTTGGCCGCGGCCTTGGAGGCCGGTTTCGCTGCGGTAGGTTTCTTGACTGCCATCCTGCTCTCCTTGATTAGGTCCGCGCCACACGCTCAAGCAATGCATTCAACGCATCCAGCTTAGCAGAGAGTGCATCAACATCCTGCTTGGAGGGAATACCCAGGCGATTCAGCGCGCTGGCGACACGGCTGTCGAAGGCCTGCTCGATCTTGTCGAGACGTACCTCAACCTTGCCCCTGACCTCGGCGACGCTGCTCTTGACGCTCTTCAGTTGCGATTCGATCTGGCTGTTGGCGGCCTCGACCTGCTCGCTCACCAGCTTCTTGCCCTGCTTCTCGACGCCCTCGCCGGCCTTGACCAGCTCCTTGAAGTACTCGGCGCCCTCGGCACCGGCCTTGGCATAGGCGCCCAGGCCTGCCAGCCAGACCTTGCGAGCATAGTCCTTCACGTCGGTCAGAACGGTGATCTTGCTTTCGACAGCTTCGTCTTTCTTCTTGACGGCGGCTTTAGTGGCCATGGTGCACCTCACGTTCATAGGGGGTGAAAAGTTCGTCCTGAATCAGGACTTGAGCGCAAGGTAGAGGGAAAAATTAGAAATCACATACTAGGGACAGCACCTCACGCCTGGAGGTGCTTGTCGAGCGTCTCCTCGATCTCGCGGCGGATGGTGCCGCCGAGGGCCGACAGCAGCAGGCCCAGCTTAAGCTCCACGCGCACGCTGTCCGCCGCCACCGCGATCCGCCCGTCGGCACCGCTGCGCTTGAACTCCAGGGTGTCGCCGCTCCAGCGGTACTTCACGTCGTACTCGCGCGCCAGCCGCTCGGCCAGTGCCTCGGCCTTCTCGCGGGCGGCCGCGAGGCCGAGGTTGTGGGAACGTTCGACGGTGATGCGGCTCATGCGCGACTCCTGCTGCGACCTGATGTCACGCGACTATATCAGTAAGCTGCAAGGCGGACGGCCGCCCCCTGCAAGCTGCAAGCTGCAAGCCGATCAACGTGAAGCCGGCAAGGCCAGCCCATCAAGCGCCCACCCTGCTCTTACTTGCAGCTTGCGGCTTGAAGCTCCTAGCTGCCTTTTAGGTTTAGAATGGCCGCCACTTCGATTCAGGTGACCGCGACATGAACGACCCTCGGCAAAACCCAGAGCAGGAAAAGACCACCCACTTCGGCTTCCAGGATGTCCCGGAAAGCCAGAAGGCGGAGAAGGTCGCCGAAGTCTTCCACTCGGTGGCGGCCAAGTACGACCTGATGAACGACGTGCTCTCCGGTGGCCTGCACCGCCTGTGGAAGCGCTTCACCATCGAGCTGTCCGGCGTGCGCCCGGGTAACCGTGTGCTGGATATCGCCGGCGGCACCGGCGACCTCACCCGCAAGTTCGCCAGCCTGGTCGGCCCCAGCGGCGAGGTGGTGCTGGCCGATATCAACGACTCCATGCTCAAGGTCGGCCGCGACCGCCTGCTGGACAAGGGCGTGGCCGGCAACGTGCAGTTCGTCCAGGCCGACGCCGAGGCACTGCCCTTCCCGGACAACCACTTCGACGTGGTCACCATCGCCTTCGGCCTGCGCAACGTGACGCGCAAGGAGAACGCCCTGCGCTCCATGCTGCGCGTGCTCAAGCCGGGCGGCCGCCTGCTGGTCCTGGAGTTCTCCAAGCCGGGCAACCCGCTGCTGGCCAAGGCCTACGACACCTACTCGTTCAGCTTCATGCCGCTGGCCGGCAAGCTGATCACCGACGACGCCGACAGCTACCGCTACCTGGCCGAGTCGATCCGCATGCACCCGGACCAGGAGACGCTCAAGGCCATGATGGTCGAGGCCGGGTTCGAGCGCGTCACCTACCACAACATGACCGGCGGCATCGTCGCCCTGCATCGCGGTATCAAACCCTGATGCTTATGAGCGGCCTGCTGGCCGGCGTCGAGCTCGGCCTCAACCGTGTGCTGCGCATGGACAGCACCGCGTTGCCGCGCTTGGCCCGCCTGGAGGGCAAGCTGATCGAGGTCGACTGCCAGAGCCCGGCGCTCAAGCTGTTCATCCTGCCCAGCGGCGAAGGCCTGCAGCTGGCCAGCCACTGGGAGGGCGCCGACTGCGTGCTCAGCGCTCCCGCCAGCAGTCTGCTGAAGCTGGCCCTGGCCAAGGACAAGACCGCCGTGCTGCACCGTCCCGAAGTCAGCCTCAGCGGCGACAGCGCCGCGCTGCTGGAGCTGGCCGGCATCCTCCAGGACCTGGAGCTGGACTGGGAGTACGAGCTGTCGCGCTGGCTCGGCCCGGTCGGCAGCCAGCTGCTCGCCGGCCACCTGCGCAGCCGGGTGAACTGGGCCGGCGACAGCCTCGACAGCCTGCGCCAGACCCTGGCCGACTACCTGGCCGAGGAGTCGCGCAGCCTGGTCGGCGAGCGCGAGGCCCAGGCCCGCTTCGACGAACTGGACGACCTCAAGCTGGCCCTCGACCGCCTCGACGCGCGCATCGACCGCCTCGCCAAGAGCCTGAACAAGACCCCATGAGCCTGCTCGCCACCCGCCGCCTGCTGCGCATCCTGCGCGTGGTCGTCCGCTACCACCTGGACGACCTGCTGCTGACCCTGCCCCTGCCCGCCTGGATGCGCGCCTTGCGCCTGGTCCTGCCCTGGCGCTGGCTGCCGCGCCGCCCACTTCGAATGAGCCGCGGCGAGGCCCTGCGCCACGCGCTGCAGGACCTCGGGCCAATCTTCATCAAGTTCGGCCAGCTGCTCTCCACCCGCCGCGACCTGCTCCCCGCCGACGTCGCCGACGAGCTGGCCAGGCTGCAGGACCGGGTACCGCCGTTCGACCCCGAGCACGCCATCGAGCGCATCGAGCAGCAACTCGGCGCGCGGGTCGGCGAGGTGTTCGCCCGCTTCGACGTGCAGCCGCTGGCCTCGGCCTCGGTGGCCCAGGTGCATGCCGCCCAGCTGAAGAGCGGCGAAGAGGTGGTGGTCAAGGTGATCCGCCCCAACCTGCGGCCGATCATCCGCTCCGACCTGGCCTGGCTGTTCCTCGCCGCGCGCATCGCCGAGAGGGCTTCCGCCGACGCCCGCCGCCTGCGCCCGGTGGAGGTGGTGGCCGACTACGAGAAGACCATCTACGACGAACTCGACCTGCTGCGCGAGGCGGCCAACGCCAGCCAGCTGCGGCGCAACTTCGACGGCTCCGACCTGCTCTATGTGCCGCAGGTGCACTGGGACTGGTGCCGACCCAAGGTGCTGGTGATGGAGCGCATCTACGGCGTGCCGGTGACCGACCTGGCGACTCTGGCCGACCAGCGCACCAACATGAAACTGCTGGCCGAGCGCGGCGTGGAGATCTTCTTCACCCAGGTGTTCCGCGACAGCTTCTTCCATGCCGACATGCACCCCGGCAACATCTTCGTCGCCACCCGCACGCCCTGGAGCCCGCAGTACATCGCCATCGACTGCGGCATCATCGGCAGCCTCACCGCCGAGGACCAGGACTACCTGGCGCGCAACCTGATCGCCTTCTTCAAGCGCGACTACCGCAAGGTGGCCCAGTTGCACATCGACTCCGGCTGGGTGCCGGCCGATACCCGCGTCAACGAGTTCGAGGCGGCCATCCGCACCGTGTGCGAGCCGATCTTCGAGAAGCCGCTCAAGGACATCTCCTTCGGCCAGCTGCTGCTGCGCCTGTTCCAGACCGCGCGACGCTTCAACATGGAAGTGCAGCCGCAACTGGTGCTGCTGCAGAAGACCCTGCTCAACATCGAGGGCCTGGGCCGCCAGCTGTACCCGGACCTGGACCTGTGGAGCACCGCGCAGCCCTTCCTCGAACGCTGGATGCGCGAGCGCGTCAGCCCCCTGCACCTGCTGCGCAACCTGCAGCAGCAGGCCGAGCAGGTGCCACACCTGTCGCAGATGGCCCGCGACACCCTGGAGCGCCTCAACCAGCCGCGCCCGGCGCAGGCCGCAGCGGCGCCGCGACAACGCGCCTGGCCGCTGCGCCTGCTCGGCGCGGCGCTGGTGGCCGGTGGCGTCAGCCAGGGCCTGGCCCTGGCGCCGGCGGCCTGGGCCGC
Source organism: Pseudomonas sp. CAU 1711 (assembly GCF_039888625.1). NCBI lineage: Bacteria > Pseudomonadati > Pseudomonadota > Gammaproteobacteria > Pseudomonadales > Pseudomonadaceae > Pseudomonas > Pseudomonas sp. CAU 1711. The sequence goes on along the minus strand of NZ_JBDQQT010000006.1, from coordinate 105,947 downwards.
CTGGCTCAGCCTGGGCGCCGGCCTGGCGTTGATCCTGCGCCGATAGCCAGTGCCGGCCGCGGCTGGCACACTAGTCGGATAGTTACCCGATTCACCACAAGGCCGCCCAAGGGCGGAGCTGCGAATGACCGACTGGCTCGACGAAATCAACTGGAACCAAGACGGCCTGGTGCCGGCCATCGCCCAGGACCACAAGACCGGGCGCGTGCTGATGATGGCCTGGATGAACCGCGAGGCGCTGGCCCTGACCGCCAGCGAGGGCCGCGCCATCTACTGGTCACGTTCGCGTGGCAAGCTGTGGCGCAAGGGCGAGGAGTCCGGCCATGTGCAGAAACTGCACGAGCTGCGCCTGGACTGCGACGCCGACGTCATCGTCCTGCAGGTCGAGCAGCTCGGCGGCATCGCCTGCCACACCGGGCGCCAGAGCTGCTTCTACCGGGTCTTCGAGAACGGCGCGTGGCAGACCGTCGACCCGGTGCTCAAGGACCCGCACGCCATCTACCAGGATCACAAGCATGAATGACACCCTCACCCGCCTGGCCGAGGTGCTGGAGGCGCGCAAGGGTGCGGCGCCGGACAGCTCCTACGTGGCCAGCCTGTACCACAAGGGCCTGAACAAGATTCTGGAGAAGGTCGGCGAGGAGTCGGTCGAGACCATCCTCGCAGCCAAGGACGCCGCCGTCAGCGGCGACTGCGACGACCTGATCTACGAGACCGCGGACCTCTGGTTCCACAGCCTGGTCATGCTCGCCGCCCTCGGCCAGCACCCGCAGGCCGTGCTGGACGAACTGGACCGCCGTTTCGGCCTGTCCGGGCACGCGGAAAAGGCCGCGCGCCCGCAATCCTGAATTTCACCTCACTGGAGATTTCCCATGGGTATCGGCGGTATCAGCATCTGGCAACTCCTGATCATCCTGCTCATCGTCGTCATGCTGTTCGGCACCAAGCGCCTCAAGGGCCTGGGCTCGGACCTGGGTGATGCGATCAAGGGCTTTCGCAAGTCGATGAACCAGGGCGAGGAAGAGTCCAAGCCGGCGGTGGAAGAGCCCAAGGGCCAGACCATCCACGGCGAGGCGCGCAAGGTCGAAGAGCCGGCGAAGAAAGACTGATCCATGTTCGACATCGGCTTCTCCGAACTGCTGCTGGTCGGCCTGATCGCCCTGCTGGTGCTCGGCCCCGAGCGCCTGCCGGTGGCCGCACGCATGGCCGGCCTGTGGATCGGCCGGCTCAAGCGCAGTTTCAACAGCCTGAAGGCCGAGGTGGAGCGCGAGATCGGCGCCGACGAGATCCGCCGCCAGCTGCACAACGAGCATATCCTCGAGCTGGAGCGCGAGATGAAGCAGAGCATCCAGCCGCCGCCGGCCAGCCCGGCGCCGGCGACCGATAGCCAGGACAAGCCCAGCCAGCCATGAGCGAGCCTTCCCGCGACGATCAGGAGATGCCCCTGGTCGCCCACCTCACCGAACTGCGTAACCGCATCCTGCGCTGTGTGATCGCCGTGCTGCTGATCTTCGCCGCGCTGTTCTACTTCGCCCAGGACATCTACGCGCTGGTCGCCGCGCCGCTGCGCGCCTACCTGCCAGAAGGGGCGACCATGATCGCCACCGGCGTGGCCTCGCCCTTCCTCACGCCCTTCAAACTGACCCTGGTGGTGGCGCTATTTCTCAGCATGCCGGTGGTGCTGCAGCAGATCTGGGGCTTCATCGCCCCGGGGCTGTACCAGCACGAGAAGCGCATCGCCGTGCCGCTGCTGATCTCCAGCATCCTGCTGTTCTACGCCGGCATGGCCTTCGCCTACTTCGTGGTGTTCCCCATCATGTTCGGCTTCTTCGCCAGCGTGACGCCCGAGGGCGTGGCGATGATGACCGACATCGGCCAATACCTGGACTTCGTCCTCACCCTGTTCTTCGCCTTCGGCGTGGCCTTCGAGATTCCGGTGGCCACCTTCCTGCTGATCTGGGTCGGCATGGTCGACGTCGCCACCCTGCGCAAGAGCCGTCCGTACGTGATCGTCGGCTGCTTCATCGTCGGCATGGTGCTGACCCCGCCCGACGTGTTCTCGCAGACCCTGCTGGCCGTGCCCATGTGGCTGCTGTTCGAAGCTGGCCTGCTGTTCGGCAGCCTGGTGCGCAGGCGCGGCGAGCACGAGGCCGAGTCGGACGATCAGCCGCCCGCACCGCTGCCATGAATCTGCTGCTGCTGGAGGACGCCGACTTCGTCGCGGCGGATCGCGCCGTGCTCAGTGGCCGCCGCCTCAAACACCTGCACGAGGTACACGGCGCCGAGAGCGGCGACAGCCTGCGCGTCGGCCGCCTCGGCGGGCTGATGGGCCGAGGCATCCTGCTGGCCCTGGATGAGCAGCACGCCGAACTGCGGGTCGAGCTGGACCAGCCGCCGCCGGCCAAGCTGCCGCTGACCCTGCTGCTGGCCCTGCCCCGGCCGAAGATGCTCAAGCGCGTGCTGCAGACCGTGGCCGCCATGGGCGTGCCGCGCCTGGTGCTGCTCAACAGCTACCGGGTGGAGAAGAGCTTCTGGCAGACCCCCTTCCTCAGCCCCGAGGCCATCCGCGAGCAACTGATCCTCGGCCTGGAACAGGCGCGCGACACGGTGCTGCCCGAGGTGCTGATCGAGAAACGCTTCAAGCCCTTCGTCGAGGACAGACTGCCATCGCTCGCCGCCGGCAGCCTGGGCCTGGTCGGCCACCCCGGCGACTTTCCCGCCTGCCCACGCCAGGTCGAACAGCCGGTGACCCTGGCCATTGGCCCGGAAGGCGGCTGGATCCCCTACGAAGTGGACAAGCTGCGCGAGGCCGGACTGCAACCGGTGCAGCTCGGCGAGCGCATCCTGCGCGTGGAGACCGCGGTGCCGGCGCTGCTGGCGCGGCTGTTCTGAACTCGTTGTCCCGCAACACGGGCAGACGTAGGCTGGAGCGGAGCCCGCCACCGAGAAGCCCGGCATGCGCCCGCTGACCATCGACCTCGATCTTCTGGCCTGCGCCCTGATCCGCGACAGGGGCGACTTGCGCCTCGACCTGCTCAGCGGCCGCCTGCTGGATATCCCGCCCGCGGGTGAAGACCCGGAGATCGAGCGCCTGCTGGAAGAGGAGCCGCAGCGCTTCCTCGCCCTCGACGGCCTGGAGCCGGGCGAGCGCCTGGCGCTGATGCAGGACTTTCTTCCCGAGGTGCTGGAGCCGGCCGCCTACACCGCACTGGCGGCCGCCCTGGCCAGCCGCAAGCCGCAGCGGGCCTTCATCAACGCCCTGGCTCAGTTGCCGGAGCAGCGCCAGGCCTGGCAGGCCTACGAGGGCGAGCGCCTGCGCGAGCGGGCGCTGGACTGGCTGGCCGAGCACGAGCTGGAGCCGCGCACCTAGGTCGTGCGCAGCCCGGCGACGAAGCCCGCGGTCACCCGTGCTATCACCCCGTCGCGATCCTCGTCGGCCGCCACCTGCCCGTCCAGCAACAGCTGCGCCAGGCCATGCACCAGGCTCCAGGCGGACAGGCTGGCGATCCGCGTATCGCCCGCCACCAGTTCGGCCACGGCCTCGTCCAGCTGGCGGTGTAGCGCCTCGGCCGCCTGTTGCAACTCCGGGTGGCGCCCCCGCTCCAGCGGCGCGGCGAACATCAGGCGGAACAGGCCACGGCGCTCCAGGGCGAAGCGCACATAGCAGGCGCCCAGCGCCGCCAGGCGCGCGTCCGCGTCCAGCCCGGCGCCGGCATGGCACATGCGCGCGAGCAACTCGGCGAAGCCCTGCGTGGCCAGCGCGGCCAGCAGCGCCTCGCGATCGGCGAAGTGGCGGTAGGGCGCGCTGTGCGACACCTGAGCGCGGCGCGCCACCTCGCGCAGGCTGATGGCCGCCTCGCCCTGCTCCGCCAATAGCTGGGCCGCCGCCTGCAGCAGCGCCGCACGCAAGTCGCCGTGATGATAGGAACGCCCATCGCTCGAAGTTGACACCGACAACATCTCCCGCCTATGTTGACACCAGAAACATGATAGCCGAGGCGCCCGAGGAGGTCTGCCATGCTCTTCGTCATTCTGCTGGCTCTGCTCTGCCTGGCGGCCTGGGCCGCCGCGCGCCTGGGTACGCCCGGGCTCGCCGACTGGCCCGCGCGCATGCGCCTGGCCCTGGCGCTGGCCCTGTTGTTCGCCGGCACCGATCACTGGCTGACCCCGCAGCGCTACCTGCCGATGATGCCGGACTACCTGCCCTGGCACCTGCAGTGGGTGCTGTTCACCGGTGCCTGCGAGATCGCCGGCGCGTTGGGCCTGCTGCTGGCGCGCACGCGGCGGCTGGCGGCGGCCCTGCTGGCGCTGTACTTCGTCTGCGTGTTCCCGGCCAACCTGCACAACGCGCTCAACGGCCTGAACGTGGCCGGCCTGCCGCAGGCGCAGTGGTACTACTGGCTGCGCCTGCCGTTCCAGCCGCTGATCATTCTGTGGACGCTATACGCCGGCGGTCTGCTGCCACGCCGGGCAGCGGGCGGACTCAGACTTCGAGGAGAAAGGTCACCGGCCCATCGTTGACCAGATGCACCTGCATGTCGGCGCCAAAGCGGCCGGTCGCCACCTGCGGGTGCTGTTCGCGGGCCAGCGCCACCAGCCGCTCGAACAGCTCGGCGCCCAGGGCCGGCGGCGCGGCGCTGGAGAAGCTCGGGCGCAGGCCGCTGCGGGTGTCGGCGGCGAGGGTGAACTGCGAGACCAGCAGCAGGCCGCCGTTCACGTCCGTCAGTGACAGGTTCATCTTGCCCTCGGCATCGCCGAACACGCGATAGGCGAGCATGCGCTTGAGGCCCTTGGCGATGCTCGCCGGGCTGTCCTGCGGCTCGATGCCGACCAGTGCCAGCAGGCCCCGGTCGATGGCGCCGACGATCTCGCCCGCGACTTCGACGCGGGCGCCGCGCACCCGCTGGATCAGCAGCTTCATGCGTCTTCCGGCGGCAGGTCGAGCAAGCGCCGGGCCATCTGATCGCAGGCGCGCACCAAGGCGTCGATGATGCCCGGCTCGGCGGCCGAGTGGCCGGCGTCGCGGATGATCTGCAGCTCGCTGTTGGGCCAGGCCTTGTGCAGCGCCCAGGCGTTGTCCAGCGGGCAGATCACGTCGTAGCGGCCATGCACTATGACCCCCGGCAGATGGGCGATCTTCGGCATGTCGCGAAGCAGCTGGTCCTCTTCGAGGAAGGCCTGATTGACGAAGTAATGGCACTCGATACGGGCGATGGACAGGGCGCGATGCGCCTCGCTGAAGCGCTCGACCACCTGCGGATTGGGGCGCAGGGTGGCGGTGCGCCCCTCCCAGGTGGACCAGGCCTTGGCCGCGTGCATCTGGGCGATCTGGTCCGCGCCGGTGAGGCGCTTGTGGAAGGCCTGCAACAGGTCGCCGCGCTCCTCCGCCGGGATCGGCGCGACGTAGTCCTCCCAGTAGTCGGGGAACAGGCGGCTGGCGCCCTCCTGGTAGAACCAGCTGATCTCCTGCGGGCGGCAGAGAAAGATGCCGCGCAGGATCAGGCCATGCACCCGCTCGGGATGCGCCTGGGCGTAGGCCAGGGCCAGGGTCGAGCCCCAGGAGCCGCCGAACAGCAGCCACTTGTCGATACCCAGATGCTCACGGATGCGTTCGAGGTCGGCGATCAGCGCCTGGGTGTTGTTGTTCTCCAGGCTGGCGTGCGGGGTGGAGCGGCCACAACCGCGCTGGTCGAAGGTGACGATGCGATACAGGTTGGGGTCGAAATAGCGGCGGCTGGCGGCGTCGCAACCGGCGCCCGGGCCGCCATGGATGAACACCACCGGCAGACCGTCCGCCGAGCCGCTTTCATCCACGTAGAGTACGTGCGGCTCCTCTACCGCCAGCTCGTGGCGGGCGTGGGGTTTGATCTCCGGATACAAAGTCAGCATGGCGCACTCCCGAGTCTGTGCGTAAGGTCCCTATGACCGTCTGCCGACGGCCAGCCGTGCCGGGCATCATAACCATGAATCGGGAGATGAACATGCTTAGTCGGCGATTTGCCCTGCCTTTGCTGCTGTTCTGCGGCCTGCTCGCCGGTTGCGGTCGGGACGATCCGCAGGCCGCCCTGGAGCGGGCGGTGCAGGAACTGCAGGACAATCTGGAGGCCAAGCGCAGCGACCTGGTGCTGGAGCAACTGCACCCGCAGTTCGCCGCCCAGCAGCAGTACGACCGCGACTGGGCGCGGCGCACCATGGCGCTGCTGTTCCTGCGCCACAAGCAGGTGCGGGTCATCGCCATCGGCACTCGCAGCGAACTCGACCCCAGCTACAGCGGCCGGGGCCATACCCGTGCCGAGGTGGCGCTGACCGGCGCCGCAGGGCTGATCCCGGACAGCGCCCGCCACTACAGCGTCAGCCTGGAGTGGTGGCAGGAGGGGAACGACTGGCTACTGGCCAGGCTGCACTGGGAGTGACGGGCCTATCTCGGCATCCGCCACCCGCCATATCAGGGCACTGGTGTCATAACCACGGGCCCGCGCCTCGGCGAGCAGTCGCGCGCGCAGCTCGGCCGAGACCTCTGGCTGCCGCGCCAGCAGCCAGAGGTAGTCGCGACTGGGATTGCCGACCAGCACGGCCTGGTAGTCGTTCTCCAGGTAGAGCACCCAGTAGTTGCCCCTGGCCACCCCCGGCAGCAGCCGGCTGAACCAGTTGTCGAAGCTGACCCAGAGCCGGTCAGTGCGCCCTTGCTGCTGGGCCACGGCCTGGCCACGCGCCTCGATCCACTCGCCTTCACGCGTGCGGCAGCGGTTGGTGACGGCGAGGCTGCCGTCGTCTTGCAGGCGGTAATGGGCCTGCGACTGGGCGCAGTTGCGCTGGAAGAACATCGGCAGGCGCGCCAGCTCGTACCAGGTGCCCTGGTAGCGCTGCAAGTCGACGACACCGGCGCTGGCCGGCGGCTCGGAGACCGCCGAAGCGCTGCAGCCGCCCAGCACGACCAGGGCGGCGAGCAGCCCGCCGCGGACAATCATTTCAGGCCCTGGCCGGAGAACATCAGCACCTTGTCGCCGGCGAACTGCACGCTGATGAAGGCCTTGTCGTCGCCCCAGGTACAACTGGTCAGGCCGATGGCGCCGGCGCATTCGCTCGGGCTGCCGAGCAGGCTCTCCACCTCGCTCTTGGCCATGCCGGCCTTGAGCTTGGCGTAGTTCTCCTGGTTGATCTTGCTGCAGGCGGCGAGCAGGACGCAGGTGGCGAGCAGAGCGAGACGACGGGGCGACATGAGGAACTCCTGAAGGGCGGAAATTGCCAGAGAGCTTGGCACAGGACGAGCCCGATTGCGCCCCTCGAACCTCAGAAGCGCGAACCCGGTTCCTGCAGGAAGGCCGCCTCCTCGGGCGTGTCGGCACGCCCGAGGATGGCGTTGCGATGGGGAAAGCGGCCGAAGCGCAGAATCACCGCCCGGTGCCGCTCGGCATAGTCGAGATAGCCGGCGAACAGCTCGTGTTCCTCGGTCGCCGCCGCATCGCGCAGGGCGACGAAACGCTCGACCGCCTCGTCCTGCAGGGCCAGCTCTTCGGCGTGCTCCAGCACCAGGTAGACGAAGACCCGGCGAATGGCCGGCAGCTGCCGATCGAAGCCCGCGGCCAGGCCCTGACGCACCAGCGCCCTGGCCCGGACGTCGCCGGCGAAGGCCTGCGGCGTGCCGCGATACAACATGCGCGGCAACTGATCGAGCAGCAGGATCAGCGCCAACCAGCCCTGCGGCTGCTCGGCCCAGTCCTGCAGCCCGCCGGCCAGGGCCGCCGCGCACGGCTCGGCGAAGCGCTCGCGCGCCTGCTCGTCCTGCTCGGCGCGATAGCCGAACCACAGCCGGCTGCGGCTGGCCGCCACCTGCGCGGCGGACTCGGCCTCGCCGAACCACCAGTCGAGCAACGGCTGCCAGGCTGCATGCTTCAGCCGCGGTGGTAGGCGCTGATGCGCAGCACTTCTTCCTTGGAACCGAGGAACACCGCCACGCGCTGGTGCAGGCTCTCCGGCTGGATCTCGAGGATGCGCTGGGTGCCGTTGGTGGCGGCGCCGCCGGCCTGCTCGATGATCATCGACATCGGGTTGGCCTCGTACATCAGGCGCAGCTTGCCGGGCTTCTCAGGCTCGCGGGCATCGCGCGGATACATGAAGATGCCGCCGCGGGTGAGGATGCGGTGCACGTCGGCCACCATCGAGGCGATCCAGCGCATGTTGTAGTTCTTGCCCAGCGGCCCGGTCTCGCCGGCCAGCAGCTCGGACACGTAGCGCTGCACCGGGGCCTCCCAGTGGCGCTGGTTGGACATGTTGATGGCGAACTCCTTGGTCGCCTCCGGCACGCGGATGTTGTCGTGGGTCAGCACGAAGCTGCCCAGCTCGCGGTCCAGGGTGAAGCCCTTGACGCCGTCGCCCAGGGTCAACATCAGCATGGTCTGCGGGCCGTAGATGGCGTAGCCGGCGCAGACCTGCTCGGTGCCCGGCTGGAGGAAGGCGTCCTCGCCCAAGTCGCCGGTCTCGCCATTGCGGTCCGGGCAGCGCAGCACGGAGAAGATAGTGCCGACCGAGACATTGACGTCGATGTTGCTGGAGCCGTCCAGCGGGTCGAACACCAGCAGGTAGGCGCCCTTGGGGTACTTACCGGGAATCTGGTAGGCGTTGTCCATTTCCTCGGAGGCCATGCCGGCCAGGTGGCCGCCCCACTCGTTGGCCTCCAGCAGGATCTCGTTGGACAGCACGTCGAGCTTCTTCTGCACCTCGCCCTGCACGTTCTCGCTGTCCAGGCTACCGAGCACGCCGCCCAGCGCACCCTTGGACACCTGATGACTGATCGCCTTGCAGGCACGCGCCACCACCTCGATGAGGAAGCGCAAATCGGCCGGAGTGTTGTGGCTGCGGGTCTGTTCGATCAGGTAGCGACTGAGGGTCACGCGGGACATGGAGAGGCTCCGGGGGCGGCAATGAAAATCGCGCGCAGTTTACCCTTCTGTGACCGCCGCGTCTCGGCCGACCGACGGGGCGGGCGTTGCCCGGCCCCGCGAGGGGCCGGGACAGGCCTCAGAGATCCCAGGAGAGGGACAGGTTGATGCCCTGCTGATCGTTGTCGTCGGCGTAGCGGTAGCTGTAGACGCCGCGCAGGGCCAGACCGGGCGCCAGCTGATGGCTCAGGCCCAGACTGGCACGCCAGGTCCGGTCGTCCGGCGCATAACCCTGCAGGGTGTAGCCGAGGGTCGGCAGACTGCGCTGAGCCATGTCGACTTCGCTGGCATCGTCCTCGTACTCGCGCTCCACCGCCACCTCGCCGAACAGGCGGGTCTGCTGGCTGAGGTCGTACAGGCCCTGGAAACCCAGCCCCAGACGCTTGGAGCTGCGCTTCTGGTCGCCGTAGCTGAGCGCCGCCGAGCTGTTGCTATCCTCGGCGTAACCGTCGACCTCGACCCGCGCGTAGTCGGCGCTGACGAAGGGGCTGAGATGCCAGGGGCTGTCCGCGCTCGGGGCGATGTCGTAGCCCAGGCGCGCGCTCAGGCTCCACAGGTCGCCGTCGGTGTCGGCCTTCTCGTTGCGGGTTGCCGGCCCGAGGTCGAAGCGGCGCTCGAGGTCGTGGTAATCCAGGTAGCCGATGCTCGCGGCGGCCTCACCCCACCAGCGATCCTGCTGGTACTGGGCGAAAGCGCTGGCCAGGTAGCTGCGCAGGTTGTAATCGGAATCGGCCTCGCCGGCCTCCAGACCCTGCTCGTAGAAGCCCGCGGCCAGACCGACGCGCCAGGCCTCTTTGAGCCGGTAGCTGCCACCGAAGTTGAGGTTGTAGCCATTGCCGTCGGCATCGCTCTCGTAGATGTCATAGGTCTGTCGCTGCCCCCCGGCACTGACGAAGGAGCGCCACTGACCTACTGCCTGCCAGGCCTCCCAGTCGGCCTGCCACTGAGTGCGCAGCTGGTCCTGATGGGCGCGCAGGGCACCATGCGCCATTTCCGGCAGCAGGCTGGCCTCCCAGGGCGCGGCCAACAGTGAGTAGGCGTAGTCGGCGAACAGCGTCTGGCCGGCGATGGTCGGATGTACACCATCATTGAATAGCAGTTTGGTTGGGTCTGGATTGGTGCCGTTAATGCCATACACGGCATTTTCGTTGGCGCAGCCATCGAAGCAGGTACCGATCAACTGCGCCGTGGTCAGGTCGGTCGCCAGGCCATAGCGTCCCGGGTTTTCTAACACCTCGCGAACCATCAACGGCACATTGAGCGGAATAATTTCTGCATCAATTGTCTGGAGCTGACGAATCAACTCCTGATTGAAATCGCCCACCAGCCCAGAGATGGTACCGGGCAAAGAGGGGATGAAGTTCCCCAAGTTGGTCGCGAACGGCGTACGCCCGACATCCGGAAGCAAAGACACCATGATGTAACGCGCGCCTGCAGCATCCAGGGCGCGGATACCCACAACCAAGTTGGTGGCGGACTGTTGCGCCTGCTGAGTGGCAAGGCTGGGCGCGGCAAGGGGGTTGATGAGCCCGTCGAGGAAATCATTCCCCCCACCGTTGACGTAGAACAGGGTATTGGGATCGACGCGCAGCCCGAGGCTGGCTAGCTCCGCCAGATAGCCGGGGCGCTGTCGCAGGTTGGTGCCATCTGTCAGCTCGACCACCGATCCCTCACCCGATCCGACGATGGAGTCGGTGATCTGGCTGGTCGTATTACCGCCAACGGCATAGTTGGTGCCGTCAGGCAAACCCAGCGACTGATTCACCGGCGAGGTGGAGCCCGTGAGATTACCCATGCCCAGGCGCAAGCTCAGCAGCTGGGTAGCATTAAGGGCAAACTCTTCGCCACTGCTGCTCAGATATGTAGGCCCAGTACGATTGGTAAAGCGCCTTGTAGCGCCCACGGGAGCATTGGAGCCAGGGTCCGCAAACTGCCCGGCATCACTCAGGCTGTCGCCGAAGACGATCAAGGAGGAATAGGGAGAGGATGCTTGCAGCGGCGTGGCAGCACAGGCCAGCAAGCAGGCCGCCGCCAGCGGAGTCAGAATGCGCTTCATCGGAAAGTCCTTGTCGTTGTTATTGGACCGGTTAGCACTGCCGGACTTTACCGTGATTTATTTCATATTTCACCAAGCGTTTGCTTGGGAGCACTAACGTTCACCGACTTCCGGCTTGCGCAACAGGCTAAAGGCCATGCCGCCGAGCAGGGCGACGCCGGCCAGCAGCACGGCCCACAGTCCGATGCGCTTCCAGTCGGCCGCCGACTGCGCGGCGTCGGCGGCCTCGCGCACCGCGGCCGGCACCTCCTGCGGGGCCAGGGCGCGCCCCAGCGCGGCCAGGCGCTTGGGCTCGTAGCCGGGTATCAGGGTGCCCAGGGGCAGCGCCGCCGAGCGCGCCGCGGCATCGCCCAGGACCAGCCGGTAGGGCGCCGAGCCGCGCGCCAGGAACACCACCTGAGTGCCGCGCACCGCCACCCTGATGCGTGGGGGATGCTCACCCAGGCCGCCACCACGGGCATCGACGCGCAGGCGAAGCTGCTGCACCGGAGCACCGTAGAGTTCGATCTCGTCCTGCAGCACTTCCCCGCCCTGCTGCGGCAGGCGATAGAGCAGGCCGCTGGCCAGCGCTCGCCACTCCAGCCGGCCGGCACCGCGCGAGGCCAGGCTGACCGGGGCCAGTACATTGCCGGCCGGCAACTCCACCCGCACCTTCTGCAGGGGCAGCGACAGTGGCAGCTCCCAGTCGTACTCGCCGGCCCTGGCCGAAGTCGGCGCCAGCGCCGCAGACCAGGCCAGCGGCGGCGCGCCATCGCGATTCTCGATGCTCACCAGGCGCGCGGAGAGCAGCGCCGGGGCCTGCTGCGGGGCCACCCAGAGCAGGCGCAGGTAGCGTGCCTTGGCGCCCGGCAGCGCCACTTCACGCTGCTCGACGCGCTCGTCGCCGAGGCTCAGGCGGGCGATCTGCCCATCCTCCCAGCGCGCCCAGTGCTGCAGGTCGTCGCTGGCCTCGATGGAGAAGCGCTGGAAGCCCTCCTGCTCGGCGCCCCAGTCGAGCTGCAGCCGGTGCAGAGGCTCGTCGAATGCGCTGGCGTCGAGCAGCCAGCCGCGCAGGATCTGCTCGCCCTGCCCGGCCTGCTCCGGCGTCACCTCCACCAGGGTGCCCGTGGTGCTGCGCTGCACGCGAATGGCCGGCGCGGCCTGGGTATCGGCGGCGCCGCGCAGCGGGAACCACTTCACCGCCGCCTCCTGGCGTTTCTCTTCGGGCTGGGCGCTGCCCAGGGTCAGGGCGTAGGCCAGCTCCTCGCCCTCGGCGTTGAGCACCCGCAGGTCGCGCAGGTCAGCATGTTTGGCCGCCATCTGCAGGCCCAGCGGCAGCTCCAGGCGGTACCAGGGGCCCTCGCCTTCCAGGGCCAGCGGCACCTGGGTGGCGAACTCGGCGCGCGCCCAGGGCGCCAACAGCAGCAGGGCGATCAACAGCGACTTATTCATGCATGTACCTCGGGGGACTCGCTCTTGCGCGGCGGCAGCGGGGCGAAGTAGCCGACCACCAGCAGCAGCACGCCGACGCCGATAAAGGAGATGATTCGTTCCAAACCGCCTCGATTGCCCAGCTCGACGAAGAACAGCTTGGCCACCACCACGGCGATCAGCGCCGCGCCCAGCAGCCACAGCTCGCGGCGCCCGCGCAGATGGCCGAGGATCATCAGCGGCAGGGCGATCAGGGTCCAGACGATGGATAGCCCGGCCTGCACCAGCATGGAGTCGAGCAGCGCATCCAGCTCGTAGGGCACGCCACCCCAGTGATGGGTGGCGCGGAACACCGCGGCGGTCAGCACGACGAACAGCGAGGCGCCGGCGACTATCTGTGCGATGCGCTCGCCGTGCGTCGCCAACCCCAGCTGCGGCAGGCCACTGCGCAGCCAGACGTAGATCGCCAACAACACCAACAGCATGCCCAGCTCCAGCGGGTTGAGCAGCGGCAGGTAGGGCAACGGCTCGGCGCCGCCGTCGCTGGCGATATTGGCCAGCCACAGCCAGCCGAGCATCAGCAGTGCCAGGGGCGCTGCGGCCCATACCCGGTACTCGCGCGGATAGGCGGCCACCGGCCAGGGCCAGGCGCGCGGCGCGGCCATCGCCAGCAGATACAGGCCCGGCAGCAGCGCCCAGCCCAGCCAGCGCCAGGCGTTGTAATGCTCGGCCAGCAGCATCAGGCCGTAACGCAGCTCCAGCGCCAGCACGCCGATGATCAGCCAGCAGCCGAGCACATGGGCGGCGCTGCGCACGCCGGCCGGCAGCAGCTCGGCCAGGCGCCTGAGCGACCATAGCTGCACGGCGAACACCAGGCCCCAGCCGAGCCAGCCGAAGCCCGCCGCCGGGTGGTAGAAGTGATGGACCAAGTGCAGCAGTATCGCCCCGGCCAGCGGCACCAGCAGGGTGCTCAGCAACGCCAGCGAGCGCCAGCGCAGGCGCCCGGCTAGCCAGGCCCACAGCGCCACGCTAAGCGCTGCCAGCGACAATAGTGCCGCGCCCTGCAACTCGACCGCGACGAAGCGCAGCACCTCGCTGGCGAGCGCCAGCGCCCACCAGCCGGCACCCCAGGCCAGCAGCAGCTGCGCCAGGCGCTGCAGGCTCAGGCTGCCCAAGGCCCCGGCCTGCTGGCGCAGCAGCACATGGCGCAGGCGCCAGGCGCCGAACTGAGCGGCCAGGGCCAGCACCAGCGGCGCCCAGAAACCGGCATGGGCCAGCGGGCGCAGCCCCTCGCTCGGTAGCTGGCCGAGCAGCAGCGGGCTGGCGGCGAGGAAGGCGATGCCGCCGACCAGCTGCAGCAGCAGGCCGAACAGGAAGCTGGCGCGCAGCTGCAGGCGCAGGCTGAGCCAGATGATCAGCAGCCCCGTGCCGGCCCACACCGCCGCCGCGCTCTGCCAGGGAAGAACGAACAGCACCGCCAGGTTGACGAACAGCAGGCCGACCAGCATGACCAGCGACAGGCCGCGCATCAGCCGGCGATCCTCGCTGACCAGCTTGTCGCGCACCGCTATCAGCATGCCGGCGACCAGTGCCAGGCCGATCAGCGAGCAGACCAGCAGGCCGCGCCAGCCCGAGTAGAAGATGGCGGACTCGCCCAGGCCGCTGCCCTGCATCTGGCTCAGGAACAGCGCGCCGCCCAGCAGCTGCACGGCGAAGGCGGTGAACAGGAAGCTGCGCGCCTGCAGGCGCAGGCCAACGAACAGGGTGGCCAGGCCGGCCAGGGCCCAGGCGATGGCGGTTCCCTCGGCGCCGAGAGCCAGCGGCGCGATCAGGTAGAGAAACACCAGCCCCGCCACCGCCAGCCAGGGCAGGCCGCGACGTTCCCAGCCGCGACTCGCCTCGACCGGCGCCCGGCGCAGCTGCCAGTGACTGAACAGCAGCGCCGCGCCGAGCATCAGCGCGCCCAGCGGCGCGCCGTCGAGCAGCTGCTCCTGGCCGAGATCGAGCTGGCCGAGGAAGGCCAGCGCCGCGCCGATCTGCAGCAACAGGGCGAAGGCGCGGGCCAAGGTTCGGCCCTGGCGCAGGCCCAGCCAATAGATGCCGGCGCCCTCCACCGCCCAGGCGGCGGAGGTCCAGCGCGCATCCAGGCCCAGCGGGATAGCCAGGGTGCCGAACACCACACCGAGGGCCAGGCAGGTCTCCATCAGCAACAGCACGTTGCGCCCGCGCAGCACAAGGGCCAGGCCCAGGTAGAACAGCCCCAGGCCCAGGGCGCTGAAGGCGGCGGCGAACTCCAGGTGCTGAACGATGGCGTACTGCAGGCCGAAGCCCACCAGTGGCGGGCCGAACAGCACGGTACCGTCGACATAGTCGGCGCGGCCGCGGCTCCAGCGCAGCAGCGCGTCACGCTCCTGCGGCGCGTCCGGCGCCTCGCGCAGCTTGCGCCGGGCGAACAGCAGGCCGATGGCCACGTAGGTCAGGAAGAACAGCACCAGGAAGGGCTCGCTGCTCCACAGCAGCTCAGGCGTGTAGGAGCGCAGGCCCCAGGCGAAGCCGATGCCGAAGGTGCCGACGAAACCGACCAGGTTGAGCAGGCGCCAGGCCTTGAACCAGGCGATGGCGAGGATGCCGGCGTTGAGCAGGATGAAGTAGGAGAACAGCGCCACATGGTTGCCGCTGCCGGTGGAGGTGAGAATCGGCGCGGCGAAGCCGCCGAGCGCCGCCGCCACGGCAAGGCCCAGGGCATTCTGTGCCACGGCGAGGATGGCCGAGAAGGCGGTAACCAGCACCAGCAGACCCAGGGCCAGCTTGGGATCGAGCAGCGGGTGCAGGCGCATGGCGGCGAACACCGTCAGGTAGAGCACGGCGATGCCGGCGCCCTGCAGCATCAGGCCGTAGTTCGGATTGCGCCGGCGCAACCACCAGCCCAGGCCGAGCAGGGCGATGGCGCTGGCCGCGACCCCGGCGTAACGCAGCTCCACCGGCACCACCATGCCTTCGGTGGCATAGCGCAGGAGGAAGGCCAGGCCGAGAAACAGCAGCACCACGCCGACCCGCAGCACGGTGTTGCCGCCCAGCAGCCAGGCCTTGGCCAGGGCGAAGCCGCGCTCTATGGTCGAGGGTTGGCGCGGTGGTTTGGGCGGGCGCGGGCTGGCAGATGGCGGCGGGCTGCTCGGTGGCGCCTCTGAGAGCAGGGGCTCGGCGGCGACAGGTTGCGGCTCGGCGGGCAGCCCCCAAACTAACTCGTCGTACTCTATCTCGGATGGATCCGGCTCGCTCTGCGCAGCCTCGCTCGGCGCGGCTGCGGCCGACACCGGTATGGGTTGCTCGGACTCGGCCGCCGGTGACTGGCCGCTCTCCAGCCTGGCCAGGCGCTCGACCACGGCCGAGGTGCCGCGCTCGAAGCGCTCGGCGAAATCCTTGAGTTCCTTGCGCAGGCGTGCATTGTCGGCGCCCAGTTGCTGCAGGCGCAGCGCCTGCCCCAGGCCCAGGCCGATCAGCCCGCCGAGCAGGGCGGAGGTCAGCGATTCTCCGGCCAGTGCACCGAGCACCAGGCCGACCAGCATGAAGATCCATTGCATGCGCCGTATTCCTCGAATGTCCCGCCTTTCCCGGCGAGTCGCCCGAGTATATCGGCGCCCCTACCGGACACTACACAGACGTAGGCCAACTGGCGCACAGACACAACGCATAGCTGGCTAGGCATTTTCACCGAACAAGAAAAAGCCCCGCCGAGGCGGGGCCCTTTCATCGCAGATCGGCCTTAGAACTGAGCGGCATCCAGCAGATACAGCGACTCGCTGCCGGCCTTGACCGAGGCGGTCAGGGAGTGAATGCGCGGCAGCAGGCGGGCGAAGAAGAAACGCGCGGTGCCCAGCTTGCTGGCATAGAAGTCGTCCTGACCCTCCTTGCCCAGGGCCGCACGCGCCATCAGCGCCCACATGTAGGCATAGGCGGTGTAGCCGAACACGTGCAGGTACTCCACCGAGGCGGCGCCGATCTCGTTCGGGTTGCCCTTGGCCTGCTCGATGACCCAGGCGGTCAGCGCGTCGAGGTTCTCCACGGCGGCCTGCAGCGGGCCGGTGAACTCGGCCAGCGAGGCGTCGGCGGAGGCGACGAAGCCCTTGATCTCGTCGGACAGGTGCTTGTAGAAGCTGCCGCCGCTGCCGACTATCTTGCGGCCCATCAGGTCCAGCGACTGGATGCCGTTGGTGCCTTCGTAGATCTGGGTGATGCGGCAGTCGCGGATCAGCTGCTCCTGGCCCCACTCGCGGACGAAGCCGTGGCCGCCGAAGATCTGCTGGCCGTGCACGGTGGTTTCCAGGCCCATGTCGGTGAGGAAGGCCTTGGCCACCGGGGTCAGCAGGGCGACCAGCTCTTCGGCGCGCTTGCGGGTGGTAGCGTCCTCGCTGTACTTGGCGGTGTCCAGCTGCATGGCGACGTAGCTGGAGAAGGCGCGGCCGCCTTCGTTCAGCGCCTTCATGGTCAGCAGCATGCGGCGCACGTCCGGATGCACGATGATCGGGTCGGCAGCCTTGTCCTTGTTCACCGGGCCGGTCGGCGCACGGCTCTGGATACGGTCGCGGGCGTACTCGACGGCGCTCTGGTAGGAGCGCTCGCCCAGGGCCAGGCCCTGGATGCCGACGCCCAGGCGCTCGTAGTTCATCATGGTGAACATGGCGTTGAGGCCCTTGTTCGGCTCGTCGATGATCCAGCCGGTGGCGCCGTCGAAGTTCATCACGCAGGTGGCCGAGGCCTTGATGCCCATCTTGTGCTCGATCGAGCCGCAGGACAGCGAGTTCTTCTCGCCCAGCGAGCCGTCGGCGTTGACCATCACCTTCGGCACCAGGAACAGCGAGATGCCTTTCGGGCCGGCCGGAGCGTCCGGCAGCTTGGCCAACACCAGGTGAACGATGTTCTCGGTCAGGTCGTGCTCGCCGCCGGTGATGAAGATCTTGGTGCCGGTGATCTTGTAGCTGCCGTCGGCCTGCGGCTCGGCCTTGGTGCGGATTATCCCTAAGTCGGTGCCGGCGTGCGGCTCGGTCAGGCACATGGAGCCGGCCCAAGTGCCTTCGTACATCTTCGGCAGGTACTGCGCCTTCAGCTCTTCGCTGGCGTGGTTGAGGATCGACAGGCAGGCGCCGGCGGTCAGCATCGGGTACAGGCCGAAGGACAGGTTGGCCGAGTTGACCATCTCCTCGACCTGGGCGCCGATCACCTTGGGCATGCCCATGCCACCGAACTCCGGCGAACCGCCGACGCCGACCCAGCCGCCTTCGGCATAGGTCCGGTAGGCCTCGGGGAAGCCGGCCGGGGTCTTCACCACGCCGTCTTCCCAGGAGCAGCCCTCTTCGTCGCCGCTGCGGTTCAGCGGGGCGATCACGCCGCCGGTGACCTTGCCGGCCTCCTCGAGGATGGCGGCGGCGGTGTCTTCGTCCACCACTTCGGCCAGGCCGGGCAGCTCGGCCCACAGCTTGGAGACCTCGAAGACTTCATTGAGTACGAAGCGCATGTCGCGCAGGGGAGCTTGGTAGTCGGCCATGGAGCGATCCTCGAACGATACGGCGATGCGGTCGGCAGACCGCGAGTGCATAGGCGAACGAGTGTAGCCAAACAACCAACAGGAGATAAGGGGTCGCAATGTGACCGACCATTCTAGCCAGGGTCACACTTAGACCTCGCCGGATAAGCGCCTTGAAAACAGGGGCTTATCCGAGTGACCGGTCGTCGTCAGGTCTGCGGCTCGGCCACGCGCACGGCGCCGCGGCGGCGCTCGCCCTGCGCCACCACGCAGTTGCGCCCGGCGCCCTTGGCCGCGTAGAGCGCCTTGTCGGCACAGCGGATGACCTCTTCGGCGCCGCGCTGATGGGCCTCGCGCTCGGCCACGCCGATGCTGATGGTCACCGACACGCTGCCCGCGCCGCCGGCCTTGCGCCGCTGGCGGCCCTGCTTGTCGTTCTTCGGCCGCTGCTGGCGGTCGCGCAGCTGCAGCGAGTAGTTCTCCACCGCCTCGCGCACCGCCTCCAGGTGCGGCCGACAGTCGTCCAGGCTCTTGCCCGGGAATACCAGGGTGAACTCCTCGCCGCCGTAGCGGTAGGCCTTGCCACCGCCGCCGATCTTGCGCAGGTGGCTGGCGACCAGCCTGAGCACCTCGTCACCGACGTCGTGGCCGTGGGTGTCGTTGAACTTCTTGAAGTGGTCGACGTCGGCCATGGCGATCACGTAGTTGCGCCCCAGGCGCTGCAGGCGGTCGTTCAACGCGCGCCGTCCGGGCAGGCCGGTCAGTTCGTCGCGGTAGGCCATCAGGTAGGCCTCGTGCACCACGGCGGCGACCAGCATCAGCATCGTCAGGCTACTCATCACCTGCAGGGCGTGCGGCAGGATGAAGGTATTGGGCAGCATCCACAGCAGGCCGAGCAGGCCACAGAACAAGGCCGCGTGCAGCGGCCTCGGCTGGCGCAGGTACTGCACCAGCAGCAGCCCGCCGGCAAGCAGGAACAGCGGGTAGGCGAGCTGGATCAGGCTCATCCACTGCCCGTGCCAGAGCGGCCAGTGGACCTCCGCCAGCCAGGCCTGCAGGTCCTGTGGGAAGCGCCGCGCCAGGGCCAGCGCGGTGCCGCCGACGGCCAGCAGCACGGCGGCGCGGGCGACCATGTCCTGCAGCAGATGGCTGCGCTCGCGCCAGGCGCCGTAGAGGCCGTAGAGCAACGGCAGTAGCAGGCTGCACAGGTGGAACACCAGGGCGGCGTCCCCGCGCACCTTGCCCTGCGCGTGGAAATAGTCGGTCTGGGTGTCCAGCAGGAAATAGCCGAGGTAGACCACCACCAGCAGGGAGAACTCGCGCTGGCGGCCGTAGACCACGCAGAAGACGCCACCGAGCAGCAGCAGCAGGGTCGGCAGCACGTTGAACAGCGACAGGAAGAACTCGCTCAACTCGCCCAGGCGCGCCACCGCCAGCCCGGCCAGCAGCAGCGGCAGCGAGGTCAGCAGATGATCGGGGCGGTAGGCGGAAAGCGGCGGCAAGTTCGGCCCTGCGGAATGCAGTTGGAGATGCGGCATTCTGCCCAGATTGCCGACAAAGAGCAGCGGAAATCCTGCGCATTCCGTCGCCCGACTTTTCCCGGGCAATAAAAAACCGCGGCCCGGAGGCCGCGGTTCTCTGACCCGAGGTCGGACCGGGCTTAGTAGCCCAGAGCGAAGTGCTCTTCGTCCATTTCCATCAGGTTGCTGGCGCCGGACAGCATGGTGGCGACGTGGGCACGGGTACGCGGCAGGATACGCTGGAAGTAGAAGCGCGCGGTCTGCAGTTTGGCCTTGTAGAAGGCCTCGTCCTCGGTGCCGGCAGCCAGCTTCTCGGCGGCCAGGCGCGCCATGTCGGCCCAGAAGTAGGCCAGGCAGGCGTAGCCGGAGTACATCAGGTAGTCCACGGAAGCGGCGCCCACTTCTTCGCGGTCCTTCATGGCGGCCATGCCCACTTTCATGGTCAGGTCGCCCCACTCCTTGTTCAGCTGGGCCAGCGGCGCGACGAATTCCTTGACGGCTTCGTTGCCTTCGTTGGCCTGGCAGAACTTGTGCACAATCTTGGTGAAGCCCTTCAGCGCTTCGCCCTGGGTCATCAGCACCTTGCGGCCCAGCAGGTCGAGTGCCTGAACGCCGGTGGTGCCTTCGTACATCATGGAGATGCGGCAGTCACGCAGGTTCTGCTCCATGCCCCACTCGCTGATGAAGCCGTGGCCACCGTAGATCTGCATGCCGTGGGAAGCGGCCTCGAAGCCCACTTCGGTCATGAACGCTTTGGCGATCGGGGTGAGGAAGGCCAGCAGGGAGTCGGCGGCTTTCTTCTCTTCTTCGTCCTGGCTGTACTTGACGATGTCGACCTGCTTGGCGGTGAAGTACACCATCGCGCGGTTGCCTTCGGCGAAGGCCTTCATGGTCAGCAGCATGCGACGCACGTCCGGGTGGACGATGATCGGGTCGGCGGCCTTGTCCGGCGCTTTCGGGCCGGTCAGGGAGCGCATCTGCAGACGCTCGCGGGCGTACTTGATGCCGCCCTGGAAGGCGATTTCGGCGTGGGCCAGGCCCTGCAGCGCGGTACCCAGGCGAGCAGTGTTCATGAAGGTGAACATGCAGTTCAGGCCCTTGTTGGCCGGGCCGATCAGGTAGCCGGTGGCGCCGTCGAAGTTCATCACGCAGGTGGCGTTACCGTGGATGCCCATCTTGTGCTCGATCGAGCCACAGGAAACGGCGTTGCGCTCGCCGACGGAGCCGTCGGCATTCGGCAGGAACTTCGGCACGATGAACAGGGAGATGCCCTTGGTGCCTTGCGGGGCGTCGGGCAGGCGAGCCAGCACGATGTGGACGATGTTGTCGACCATGTCGTGTTCGCCGGCGGAGATGAAGATCTTGGTGCCGGACACCTTGTAGGAGCCGTCGGCCTGCGGCTCGGCCTTGGTGCGCAGCATGCCCAGGTCGGTACCGCAGTGCGGCTCGGTCAGGCACATGGTGCCGGTCCACTCGCCGGAGACCAGCTTGGTCAGGTAGGTGTGCTTCTGCTCGTCGGTGCCGTGGGCCTCGATGGTGTTCATCGCGCCGTGGGACAGGCCGGGGTACATGCCCCAGGACCAGTTGGCCTCGCCGACCATCTCGCTCAGGGCCAGGCCGAGGGATTCCGGCAGGCCTTGGCCGCCGTGGTCGACGTGGTGAGCCAGGCTCGGCCAGCCGCCTTCGACGAACTGCTGGTAGGCCTCTTTGAAGCCGGTCGGAGTCTTCACGCCGGACTCGGACCAGGTGCAGCCTTCGAGGTCACCGACACGGTTCAGCGGAGCGATGACTTGCTCGCAGAACTTGGCGCCTTCTTCCAGGATGGCACTGACCATGTCCGGGGTAGCGTCCTGGCAGCCAGGCAGGCTCTGATAGTGCGCTTCGTAGCCGAGCAGTTCGTCGCGAACGAAGCGGATATCACGCAAGGGGGCCTTGTACTCAGGCATAGCGGTAAACCTCTACGGTGGATTCCTTAGTTTTGGGGTGACCGTCTAGTGCGGTCGTTCGCGGGATTTCTCCCGGCGCCCGGCAGGCACGAACCGGCCTGGCAATCAAACAGGCGTTTGAAACATACGTTTACGCCCCACCCTTGTCAAGCACCCGCCAGCGGTCGCTCAGACCAGCAGATCGACCGTCGGCACCGGGGCCTGCAACTGGGCCAGACGCAGATACAGATCCAGTCTAGGCGGCGACGCCGGCGCCTGCCGTTCCTTGCCATCGCGCTCGGCCTCGCGCGCCTCGCGTTCCTCTTCCGCGGCCAGGCGCTCCTCACGCTGCAGGGCACGCTCCTCGGCGACCGCAGCCTCCTCCTCGCGGCGCAGCTGGGCCAGTTCGGCGCGAGCCTGGGTGGCCTGCGCGGAAGCCTGGGCGGCGATGCGCAGATCCTGGGCCGAGGGCTCGGCCGGCGCCAGGGCGGCGCGCTGCACCAGTTCCATCTTGCGCAGGGTGGCCTCGGGGTCGTTGGGGATGGGGCTGGTGTCGATGCCGACTTCGCCGCCGACGGCATAGCGCTTGCCGTCCGGACCGCGAGTGAAGGTGTAGGTGGGTGCCCCGGCGTAGGCACCGCCGACGGCGGCATGGGCCTGCTCATGAGCCCGCACCTCTAGATCGCGGCTGGTCAGCTTGGCGATCTCCAGCCGCTCCTGACGCTGCTGCTGGACTTCGCCAGGGGACAGCTTGTCCTCCTCGGCCCTGGTCGCCGCCTCCTCGTGCAGGGCGGCATCATCGGGCTCGACGGGAGGCGTATCGCTCAGCGACTCATCGCCGGGGGCGGGCTGGGAAAGGTCGGACGAAGCGGGGCGAGCCGTCTGGGAAAGCGGCTGAGGCGCGACATAAGACGTAGCGCTGCCGATTTGCATCGGACTCCTCCTCGCCGAGCCGGAGCGAGCCCTCTACGACAGACCCGGGGCTTCGCTCAGGCGCGGGTATCGATCAGGGTACCCAGCACCTCGTCGGCGGTCTCCACCACCCGCGCGCTGGCCTGCACCTCGTTGCGCCCCTGAGTCAGCCCCACCAGGCTCTCGGCCAGATCGGGCTGGGTACTGGCCTGGGTCTCGGAGGTCGGCTCGACCTGCTGGGTCGGCGGCGTCTCGTCCTGAGGCTCGGTCGGCAGGCTGTTGTTGGCGATCTCGCTGGCCGCCTGTTCGACACGGCGCTGCCCGGCCTGGATGCCACTGAGACCGGCGCTAAAGGCGTTACCTGAGATTTCCATGCTTGCGACTCCCTCGTGGGGACAGACCTATGCAGGCAATTGAAGCAGAAAATGCTCAAAAAACGTACAGCGGAAGCGCTATGACCGATAAACGGCTTATAGCGCCGGCAGGCGCAAGTACTGCGCCACCGTCTCCGGCGTCGCTTCGCCCAGGCGCGGCACCCGCCCCAGGCAGGGTGCGGGCAGGCGCTCGGCCAGGGTGGCGAGATTCTCCTCCAGGCGCGAGGTGTGCGGGTCAACGATATTGGCCACCCAGCCGGCCAGGCGCAGGCCGTCGCGCTCGATGGCCTCGGCGCTGAGCACCGCGTGGTTGATGCAGCCCAGGCGCACGCCGACCACCAGAATGACCGGCAACTGCAAAGCAATGGCCAGGTCGGAGAGGCTCTCCCGCCCGGCCAGCGGCACCCGCCAGCCCCCAGCGCCCTCGACCAGGGTGAAGTCGGCGCCACGGGCCAGCACCCACTCCACCGCCGGCCGCAGCCGCACCACCGAGAGTTCCACCCCCGCCTCGCGCGCCGCCAGATGCGGGGCTATCGCCGGCGCGAAGGCGAAGGGATTGACCTCCTCGTAGGCCAGCGCCAGCGAACACTGGCCGAGCAGGGCCAGAGCGTCGTCGTTGCGCAGCCCCTCGGGGCCGTGCACGCAGCCGGAGGCCACCGGCTTGGCCGCCGCCGTGCTCAGCCCGGCCTGGCGCGCCGCACACAGCAGGCCGGCGGCGATGGTGGTCTTGCCGATCTCGGTGTCGGTGCCGGTGACGAAATAGGCGTGAGTCATCTCAGTCTTCCTTGCGCAGCACGCCATATACCACCTGGTAGGTGGCCGGCAGGCCATCGACGCTACGGAAGCGCTCGTAGGCCTCCATCAGCGCGCGGATGCGCGCCGGGCCGGTGAGCCCGCCGGGGCGGCCGGGGTTGAGGTTATGCGCGCCGAGGTCCTTGAGCGAGCGGGTCAGCGCGCGCAGGTCGGGGAAATGCAGGACCTTGGCCCGTCGCTCCAGGGTCAGCACCTGCAGGCTACTGCCGGCGCACAGGGCCTGGTAGTCCTCGAAGCGGCGGAAGCGGTTGACGTGGACGAAGCCGTCCACCGTCTGCCAGCTGCCCTGCAGCTCCTGCAGGGTGCCGACGCACAGGCTGCTGAAGGCCAGCACGCCGCCGGGGCGCAGCACCCGCCGCGCCTCGGCCAGCACGGCGGCGAAGTCGGCGCACCACTGCACGGCCAGGCTGGTGAAGATCAGGTCGCAGGCGCCGTCCTGCAGCGGCAGGCGCTCGGCATCGCCGGCGACGAAATGGCAGGCACCGCCCAGCGGCCGGGCGTGGCGCAGCATGCCTTCGGCCAGGTCGACGGCCAGGCCCTCGCTCTGCGGGTAGCGCAGGGCCAGGGCGCGGCTGAAGTGCCCGGTGCCGCAGCCCAGGTCGAGCCAGCGCCGCGGCGCCAGCGGCGGCAGGCCGGCCAGCAACTCGCCGCCGACCTGGCGCTGCAGATCGGCCACGGCGTCATAACTCTCGGCGGCGCGGGAGAACGACTCGGCGACCCGGCGCTTGTCCGGCAGGCCCGTTTCGCTCATGCGCCGGCCTCGGTGAGGAAGGCCTGGATGGCCGCGGCCACCTCATGCGGACGCTCCAACGGGAAGGCATGGCTGACCGCCTCGATCAGCCCGACCTCGATGTCCGGCTGCAGCGCGAGCAGCTCGCCGGCCACCTGCTCCGGCACCAGTGCATCGGCGCCGGCCAGCAGGTGCAGCTGCGGCCCGGCGAAACGCTGCAGGGCGCTGCGCCCGTCGAAGTTGCCCAGCACCTCCAGGCCGGCCAGCAGCACCTCGGGAGCCTGCTGCGGCGCGGCGGCCTGCAGCTGGCGGGCCAGCGCCCGCGCCTCGCCCGCACCCTGGGTGCAGAGCAGGCTGAAGCGCTTGAGGGTGGCCGCCGGATCGCGCCGGCAACCGGCGACGAAGGCCTCGAAGGTGGCCTCGTCCATGCCGTACGGCCAGTCCGGCCCGGCGACGAAACAGGGGTTGCTGGCCAGGGTGATCAGCCCACGGCAGCGCTCGCCGCGCAGCGCCGCCAGCTCGCTGGCGAGCATGCCGCCGAGCGACCAGCCGCCCAGCCAGGTATGCGGCGGCAGGCGCTCGTCCAGCTCCAGCAGCCAGTCGCGCGGCTCGCCGCGGACCAGCCCGGGCAGCGGCTCGATCTCCACCCGCAAGCCGGCGTCGAGGCCACGCAGGGCATCGGCCAGCACTTCCAGCGGCAGGCTGCCGAGGCCCCAGCCGGGCAACAGGATCAGATGATCACGCATCAGGGTTCACCAGCGGCCAGCACTCGGCCAGGGTCTCGAGCAGGCGCTCCAGCTGCGCCTCGCTGTGGGCGGCGGAGAGGGTCACACGCAGGCGTGCGCTGCCGGCCGGCACGGTCGGCGGGCGAATGGCGCCGACCAGCAGGCCGCGCTCCTTCAGCAGCGCCGAGAGCTGCAGGGCTCGTTCGCTGTCGCCGACCAGGATCGGCTGGATGGGGGTCGGGCTGTCCATCAGGTTCAGGCCGATCTCGGCGGCGCCCTGGCGGAAGCGCGCGATCAGCCGGTTCAGATGCTCGCGGCGCCAGCTCTCGTCGCGCAGCAGTTGCAGGCTCTTGAGGGTGGCGCAGGCCACGGCCGGCGGCTGGCTGGTGGTGTAGATATAGGGGCGGGCGAACTGGATCAGCGTCTCGATCAGCTCTTCGCTGCCGGCGACGAAGGCGCCGGCCGTACCGAAGGCCTTGCCCAGGGTGCCGACCAGCACCGGCACCTCGTCCAGGCCCAGGCCAAAGTGCTCGACTATGCCGCCGCCCGTGGCGCCCAGCGGGCCGAAGCCATGGGCATCGTCGACCATCACCCAGGCCTTGTGGGCCTTGGCCCGTGCACAGAGCGCGGGCAGATCGGCCAGGTCGCCGTCCATGCTGAACACGCCGTCGGTCACCACCAGGGTGTTGCCTTCGGCCTTGTTCAGTCGCTTGCCCAGGCTCTCGGCATCGTTGTGTAGATAACGCGAGAAGCGCGCGCCGCTGAGCAGCCCGGCATCCAGCAGCGAGGCGTGGTTGAGGCGATCCTCCAGCACCCTGTCGCCCTGCCCCACCAGGGCCGTCACCGCCGCCAGATTGGCCATGTAGCCGGTGGAGAACAGCAGCGCGCGGGGTCGGCCGGTGAACTCGGCCAACGCCTCCTCCAGCTCGTGGTGCGGCGTGCTGTGGCCGATCACCAGATGCGAGGCGCCACCGCCCACGCCCCACTTCTCCGCGCCCTGCTGCAGGGCACGAATCACCTCGGGGTGATTGGCCAGGCCCAGGTAGTCGTTGGAGCAGAAGGCCAGCAGCTCGCGACCGTCGACCCGCACTGCGGGGCCCTGGGGGGCGTCCAGCAGGGGGCGCTGGCGATACAGATGGGCGGCGCGGCGCTCGGCTAGACGTGAAGCGAGATCGAAAGACATCAATAGCTCCAAGCCTCAAGCCACAAGCGCCAAGAGACGTGCACTCGGCTTGCAGCTTGAAGCTTCTGACTTGTGGCTACCGTCAGACGGCCGCGTCGTAGAACAGCTTGGAGTCGCGCTGCTCGACCAGCGCCTGCTCGATGGCCGCCTGGTGCACTTCGTCGGCGTGCTCCTCGCGCTCCTCGGGCTTGATGCCGAGGCGCTTGAACAGGGCCATGTCCTTGTCCGCCTGCGGGTTGGCGGTGGTCAGCAGCTTCTCGCCGTAGAAGATCGAGTTGGCGCCGGCCATAAAGGCCAGGGCCTGCATCTGCTCGTTCATCTGCTCGCGGCCGGCGGACAGGCGCACGTGCGACTTGGGCATCATGATCCTTGCAACCGCCAATGTGCGGATAAAGTCGAACGGATCGACGTCCTTCTCCTCGGCCAGCGGAGTGCCCTTCACTTTCACCAGCATGTTGATCGGTACCGACTCCGGATGCTCGGGCAGGTTGGCCAGCTGGATCAGCAGGCCGGCGCGGTCGTCCAGCGACTCGCCCATGCCGAGAATGCCGCCGGAACAGATCTTCATCCCCGCCTCGCGCACGTAGGCCAGGGTCTGCAGGCGCTCGCTGTAGGTGCGGGTGGTGATGATGTTGCCGTAGAACTCCGGCGAGGTATCGAGGTTGTGGTTGTAGTAGTCGAGGCCGGCTTCGGCGAGCGCCTGGGTCTGCACCTGGTCCAGCTTGCCCAGGGTCATGCAGGTCTCCAGGCCGAGCTTCTTCACGCCTTTGACCATTTCCAGCACGTAGGGCATGTCCTTGGCCGACGGGTGCTTCCACGCCGCGCCCATGCAGAAACGGGTGGAGCCGATGGCCTTGGCCTCTTCGGCGGCCTTGAGCACCTTCTGCACTTCCATCAGCTTCTCTTTGTCGAGGCCGGTGTTGTAGTGGCCGGACTGCGGGCAGTACTTGCAGTCTTCCGGGCAGGCACCGGTCTTGATCGACAGCAGGGTCGAGACCTGCACGCGGTTCGGGTCGAAATGCGCGCGGTGCACGGTCTGCGCCTGGAACAGCAGGTCGTTGAACGGCTGCTCGAACAGCGCCCTGACCTCGGCGAGGGACCAATCGTGGCGGGTGACGGAGACGGTACTGGCGCTCATCGGCGTTTCCTTTGTTCTAGGCTGTGCGACACGGCTGCGAGGCATCGTCAAGGGAAGGACCATGCGCTGTCAACCATACCGCGAGAATGCGGTTTACATCTGGACAAAAAACAAACAACAATGCCTGATCTGCAACGAGCAGACCGACACCTCGGAGCCGCTGTGCAGCGCCTGCGAGGCCGAGCTGCCCTGGCTCGGCGGGCAGTGCGGTGTCTGCGCCGTGCCGCTGCCGAGCGTCGGGCTGACCTGTGGCGCCTGCCTGCGCAGGCCGCCCGCCTTCACCCGGGTGGAGGCCGCGTGGCGCTATGCCTTTCCCGTGGACAGCCTGATCACCCGCTTCAAGCATCAGCAGCAATGGCCGATGGGACGTCTGCTCGGTGCCCTGCTGTCACATCATCTGCAGCATGCCTTCGCCGAGGGCCTGCCGCGCCCCGACCTGCTGCTGCCAGTGCCACTGGGGCGCAGGCGCCTGCGCCAGCGTGGCTTCAACCAGGCCGGCATGCTCGCCGGATGGCTCGGCAAGAGCCTGCAGCTGCCCGTGCAGGAGCACTGGCTGCAGCGCCCGCACGAGGGCGCGCACCAGCAGGAACTGGACGCCGCCGCGCGCAAGCGCAACCTGCGCCGGGCCTTCGCCCTGCATCCTCAGGCCCGGGTGGCGGGCCGGCATGTCGCGCTGGTCGACGATGTGCTGACCACCGGCGCCACCGCCGAAACCCTGGCCCGCCTGCTGCTGAAGGCCGGCGCGGCGCGGGTGGACGTCTACTGCCTGGCGCGCACCCCGAAGCCCGGCGACTGAGGCTGGGTTACACTGGGTGCCCCCGCAGGAGCCGCCCATGTCCCACCCCTTCGACGCCCTCAGCCCCGACCTGATCCTCGACGCCGTCGAGAGCCTCGGCTACCTCAGCGACGCCCGCGTGCTGGCGCTGAACAGCTACGAGAACCGCGTCTACCAGGTGGGCATCGAAGGGGAGACGCCGCTGATCGCCAAGTTCTACCGGCCGGATCGCTGGAGCGATGCGGCGATCCGCGAGGAACATGGCTTCAGCCAGGAGCTGGCCGACTGCGAGGTACCGGTGGTGGCGCCGCTGCGCCGCGATGGCGAGAGCCTGTTCGAACACGCCGGCTTTCGCTTCGCCCTGTTCCCCCGCCGCGGCGGCCGCGCCCCCGAGCCGGGCAATCTGGACCAGCTGTACCGTCTCGGCCAGCTGCTCGGCCGCCTGCACGCGGTGGGCGCCAGTCGCCCCTTCGCGCACCGCGAGACCCTGGCGGTGGACAACTTCGGTCATGCCGCGCTGGCGACCCTGCTGCAGGGCGATTTCGTCCCGCGCGCCCTGCTGCCGGCCTACGAGTCGGTGGCGCGCGACCTGCTGGGGCGCCTCGACACGCTGTTCGCCCGCGTGCGCTATACGTCGATCCGCCTGCACGGCGACTGCCATCCGGGCAACCTGCTGCACCGCGACGACGCCTTCCATATGGTCGACCTGGACGACTGTCGCATGGGCCCGGCCGTGCAGGACCTGTGGATGATGCTGGCCGGTGAGCGCCAGGAGCGCCTCGGCCAACTGTCCGAGCTGATGGATGGCTACCAGGAGTTCCACGACTTCGACAGCCGCGAGCTGGCACTGATCGAGGGCCTGCGCGCCCTGCGCCTGCTGCACCACAGCGCCTGGATCGCCCGCCGCTGGGACGACCCGGCCTTCCCCCTGGCCTTCCCCTGGTTCGCCAACGAACGCTACTGGGGCGACCAGATCCTGTCGCTGCGCGAACAGCTGGCGGCGCTCGACGAGGAGCCGCTGCGGCTGTTCTGAGCCGGCAGCCCAGACAAGCCGCCGCTTGCCGCATGGTTAGCCGCTCCAGTGGCCGCAACGGAATGCCGCGCGGGACGGACCTATGCCCATGCCGGCCAGCCCTGAGCCACTAGGCGAAGCCGTGGTTGTAGATCACCGGCATCCGCCCCCGCCACTGGCTCCAGGGCTCCTCCTCCATGAGCAAGTCGGCCATGAAGTGGGCGACGTTGATGCGACTGCTCTTGCCCGGGTTGAAAATCGCGCTGCGGGTGGGCGCGGGATGCACCTCATACGAGCTGACAGCGCCTTCATCGACCAGGCTGTCCGGCCTCACCACCGCCCACTCGATGGCATCCTCGTTCGGACCGAGATGATCCCGTAGATAGGCGGCGGCCAGCTCGTTATCCCTGTGTGGCGGCAGCAGCAGGCGGACCAGGCCAACGATGCAGCGCTGGCCCAGGGAAACAGGCTCGGCGAGGTTGCGATTGCCCGCGGTGTTCATCAGCACGAACCTGACGGGGCGGTGCGGGCGCCGCTCGCGGACGGCCTGGCACAGCCTGCGCGTAGCGTGCGCCACCAGCCGACGAGGGGAGCCATAGATTCCCCTGAGGCTCAGGTTGTGCCCCAGGCAGGAGGCGACGCCACTGCAACCCTCGACCTGCTGCGCCAGCGCATCGTCATCGAGGTCGAGCACGCTCGCCTGGACGACGGACAGCAGGGGGTGAGCGGCGAGGGCCGCGGGCAGCCTCTCCGGCGTTCGCACTATCGCCCTCACCCGCTGACCACGATCGAGCAATTCCCCGACCAGCAAGCGCCCGGTCGCCCCGCTGGCACCCACCACCAGAATCGTCATGTCTCGTCCCTGTCTTTAGTGATCGCTCGAGAGCAGGAGGTATATGCCAAGGCGGCCCATACTCTCGCCGCCTGGCATCACAGCGTAGCGCCTGCACCAGGGCCGAGGGAGTTTTCGCGGTCACGCCGATCCATCACTGGTGCCAGCCCATCGTGACAGCGCTTCTCGCAGGCACAGCGGCGCACCTGCGTAAAACCTTCCTT
The DNA here is from genome assembly GCF_039888625.1 of Pseudomonas sp. CAU 1711. Lineage (NCBI taxonomy): Bacteria > Pseudomonadati > Pseudomonadota > Gammaproteobacteria > Pseudomonadales > Pseudomonadaceae > Pseudomonas > Pseudomonas sp. CAU 1711. Next base: position 75,858 of record NZ_JBDQQT010000006.1, on the reverse strand, counting down.
ACAGCCAAGTCGAGCCGGCTCCCCTGGAGCAAAGCTGATCACACAGACAAACTCCCTGGTCCGGCACTAGAATCGACGCGCTTTGTTAGCCGCCTAACCACCAAGGAAAATCATGGCCACCGCCCACCCCACCCGGGGTTATACCCTCGGCATCGCCGCCTACATCATCTGGGGCCTGTTCCCGCTCTACTTCAAGGCCATCCAGGCGGTTCCCGCGCTGGAGATCGTGGTGCACCGGGCGCTGTGGTCGGCGCTGTTCGGCATGCTCCTGCTGCAGCTGTGGAAGCATCCGGGCTGGTGGCGCGAACTGCGCGCCAATCCCAGGCGCCTGGCGGTGCTGACCGCCAGCGGCCTGCTGATCGCCAGCAACTGGCTGGTCTATGTCTGGGCGGTGAACAACGGGCGCATGCTGGAGGCCAGCCTGGGCTACTACATCAACCCGCTGATCAACGTGCTGCTCGGCATGCTGCTGCTCGGCGAGCGCCTGCGCCGCCTGCAGTGGGTCGCCGTGACACTGGCCGCGCTGGGCGTGCTGCAACAGTTGTGGCAGGTCGGCAGCATCCCCTGGGTGTCGCTGGTACTGGCGCTGACCTTCGGCTTCTACGGCCTGATCCGCAAGCAGGCGCCGGTGGCCGCCCTGCCCGGCCTGGTGGTGGAAACCTGGCTGCTGCTGCCGCTGGCGCTCGGCTGGCTGCTCCTGCATCCGGCCGCGGTCAGCACCCAGGCGGGCTTCTGGGGCAGCGGCGAGGCGCTCTGGCTGATCGCCGCCGGCCCCATCACCCTGGTGCCGCTGCTGTGCTTCAACGCCGCCGCCCGCCACCTGCCCTACACCACCCTGGGCTTCCTGCAGTATCTGGCGCCGACCCTGGTGCTGCTACAGGCGGTGCTGCTGTTCGGCGAGACCCTGGAGTCGAGCAAGCTGCTGTCCTTCGTGTGCATCTGGGCGGCGCTGCTGATCTACAGCCTGGATATCTGGCTGGGTGTGCGCCGCCGCGGGCAGATCGCCTAAAAAACCAGCGACCATGGCAAAGCCGCGCCGGCCCTGGCCTGGCGCGCTCGATCCCGCCCTTGTCCACAGAGACATCCCCAGCCTTTGTGCACAACCTACTGATATTGCTGTTTTTTTGAGCGAGGCACGGCGATCCGCGACACGCCAGCGGCGCGGCGCCCTGCCCCCAGTCTGCGCACAGACTCATCCACAGCCGCTGGGGATATTCTCGCCCCATCGGCACTGATCGGAAAACGTTCAAGCGCCGCCGCACCACAGGGGACGCGGCCTGCGCCGATTTATCCCCAGGGCACCCACAGAGTCACCCCCGATCCTTGTGCACAAGCCACTGATCTTGAAGGTTTTTTAACCAGGCAAAGGAAAGCCCCGGGGCACTAGTCGGTGCGCCGGGGCTCCCCAGTCTGTCCACAGCTTGATCCACGCCAGCGGTGGATCATTCCTCGCTGCGCAGGTTCAGCTCCACCATCAGGTCGTCGGCCAGGGTCTCGAGCTTGTCCTGCAGCACGTCCAGCGACAGGCTCAGCGGCACCGCCAGCAGGGCCTGGGCATGGAACAGCGGCTCGCTGCTCATCGGCGCCGGCACCACCTCGGTGGTCAGGCTCTCCAGGTTGACGCCGTGCTCGGCCAGCAGGCGGGTGATGTCGCGGACGATGCCCGGGCGGTCGTTGCCGACCAGGTCCAGGTGAATCGGCTTCCAGGTGCAGGCCGGCTCGATGCCGCTCTCCGCCACCAGCACGCGGATGCCCTGGCTGCCCAGCGCCTGCAGGCCCTCGACCAGCTCGTCGTAGCCCTCGGCCGGCACCGCCACCTTGAGGATGCCGGCGAACTGCCCGGCCATCCGCGACATGCGGCTCTCCAGCCAGTTGCCGCCATGGGCGGCGATGCACTGGGCGATGCGTTCGACCAGCCCCGGCTGGTCCTGGGCGATGACGGTGAGTACCAGATGATCCATGAAAACCTCTCGTGATCCGGATGGAGATGCGCGACGCGAGCCGGCCTCGCGCCTCGGGAACAGAGCTCAAGCCGAGCCGGTCAGTCCGAGCCAGTAGGTATAGAACACCTCATCGCGCACATAGCCAAGCTTTTCATAGAGCGCCTGGCCGGCCAGGTTATCCTTCGCCGTTTCCAGCTGCAGGCCACAGGCGCCATTGGCCTCGGCATGGGCGCGGGCGGCATTCATCAGCGCCTCGGCCAGGCCCTGGCGGCGCCCGTGCGGATGCACGTACAGATCGCTGAGCAGGAAGGCCGGCGCCAGCTGCAGCGAGGCGAAGAACGGATACAGCTGGACGAAGCCCAGCGCCCTGCCCGCCTCGTCGCGCGCGAGGAACAGCGCCGAGTCGGCGCGCTGCAGGCGGTCGGCGAGAAAGGCGCGGACTTCGCCGGGGTCGCGCGGGACCCGGTAGAAGTCCAGGTAGCCGGCGAACAGCTCGGCCAGTTCGGGCAGATCGGCTGGCATGGCGCGGTCGATGCGCATGATCGGATTCCAAAGCCTGGGAAGCCCGCAGTATAGCCAGCCGCGCCATGCGCCCAATGGTCGCAGTTTGTGACTGATTTTTCCGGATGAGTCATGTAGTATCCGCCGACTCTTACTACAAGGCCCTTTCCGGCCCTGTTTAGCATCACAGTGAGGCAAGCAATGACTGAGCGCGTTCAAGTAGGTGGTCTGCAGGTCGCCAAGGCCCTTTACGACTTCATCAACAACGAAGCCATCCCGGGTACCGGCATCGCCGCCGACCAGTTCTGGGCCGGCGCCGAAGCCGTGATCAACGAGCTGGCTCCGAAGAACCGCGCCCTGCTGGCCAAACGCGACGAGCTGCAAGCCAAGATCGACGCCTGGCACCAGGCGCGCAAGGGCCAGGCGCACGACGCCGCCGCCTACAAGGCCTTCCTCCAGGAAATCGGCTATCTGCTGCCCGAGCCGGCCGACTTCCAGGCCAGCACGCAGAACGTCGACGACGAGATCGCCCGCCTGGCCGGCCCGCAGCTGGTGGTTCCGGTGATGAACGCGCGCTTCGCCCTGAACGCCTCCAACGCCCGCTGGGGCTCGCTGTACGACGCCCTCTACGGCACCGACGTGATCAGCGAGGAAGGCGGCGCCGAGAAGGGCAAGGGCTACAACAAGGTGCGCGGTGACAAGGTGATCGCCTTCGCCCGCGCCTTCCTCGACGAGGCCGCGCCGCTGGAAGGCGCCTCCCATGTCGACGCAGCCGCCTATGCAGTGAAGAACGGCCAGCTTGCCGTGACCATGAAGAACGGCAGCGAAGTCGGCCTGCAGAACGCCGAGCAGTTCGTCGCCTTCCAGGGCGAGGCCGCCAAGCCTGTGGCCGTGCTGCTCAAGCACAACGGCCTGCACTTCGAGATCCAGATCGACCCGAACAGCCCGATCGGCAGCACCGACGCCGCCGGCGTGAAGGACGTGCTGATGGAATCCGCGCTGACCACCATCATGGACTGCGAAGACTCCGTGGCCGCCGTCGACGCCGACGACAAGGTGGTGGTCTACCGCAACTGGCTGGGCCTGATGAAGGGCGACCTGGCCGAACAGGTGTCCAAGGGCGGCAGCACCTTCACCCGCACCATGAACCCGGACCGCGTCTACACCAAGGCCGACGGCTCCGAGCTGGTGCTGCACGGCCGCTCCATGCTGTTCGTGCGCAACGTCGGCCACCTGATGACCAACCCGGCCATCCTCGACGCCGCCGGCAACGAGATTCCGGAAGGCATCCAGGACGGCCTGTTCACCAGCCTGATCGCCATCCACAACCTCAACGGCAACACCACCCGCAAGAACAGCCGCACCGGCAGCGTGTACATCGTCAAGCCGAAGATGCACGGCCCGGAAGAAGTGGCCTTCGCCTGCGAGATCTTCTCGCGCGTCGAGGACGTGCTGGGCCTGGCGCGCAACACCCTGAAGGTCGGCATCATGGACGAGGAGCGCCGCACCACCGTCAACCTCAAGGCCTGCATCAAGGCCGCCGCCGAGCGCGTGGTGTTCATCAACACCGGCTTCCTCGACCGCACCGGTGACGAGATCCACACCTCCATGGAAGCCGGCGCCATGGTGCGCAAGGCCGCCATGAAGAGCGAGAAGTGGATCGGCGCCTACGAGAACAACAACGTCGACATCGGCCTGGCCACCGGCCTGCAGGGTCGCGCGCAGATCGGCAAGGGCATGTGGGCCATGCCCGATCTGATGGGCGCCATGCTCGAGCAGAAGATCATGCACCCGATGGCCGGCGCCAACACCGCCTGGGTGCCGTCGCCGACCGCCGCCACCCTGCACGCCCTGCACTACCACAAGGTCGACGTGTTCGCCCGCCAGGCCGAACTGGCCAAGCGCGCCCCGGCCTCGGTCGACGACATCCTGACCATCCCGCTGGCGCCGAACACCGACTGGAGCGCCGAGGAGATCCAGAACGAACTGGACAACAACGCCCAGGGCATCCTCGGCTATGTGGTGCGCTGGATCGACCAAGGCGTCGGCTGCTCCAAGGTGCCGGACATCAACGACGTCGGCCTGATGGAAGACCGCGCCACCCTGCGCATCTCCAGCCAGCTGCTGGCCAACTGGCTGCGCCACGGCGTGGTCAGCGAGGCGCAGATCGTCGAGAGCCTCAAGCGCATGGCCCTGGTGGTCGACCGGCAGAACGCCCACGACCCGCTGTACCGCCCGATGGCGCCGGACTTCGACAGCAACATCGCCTTCCAGGCCGCCCTGGAACTGGTGGTCGAAGGCACCCGACAGCCGAACGGCTACACCGAGCCGGTGCTGCACCGCCGCCGCCGCCAATTCAAGGAAGCGACCAAGGCCACCAACGGCCTCTGATCGCGCAGCAACGAAAAAGCCGCCCCTCGGGGCGGCTTTTTCGTATCTATCGAGTTCGCCATTCAAAACGGCAGCATCGGGCGCGCTCCCCTCTCCCGCCGGGAGAGGGGCCGGGGGTGAGGGATAGCGACAGCCCCTCTGAGCCCCCGCCCCCAACAGTTCAACGCTCGCCCAGCTTATGCCGCGCGGCATACAGGCAGATCATCTCCATCGCCAGGGTCGCGCCGGCCAGGGCGGTGACTTCGGCGTTGTCGTAGGGCGGCGCCACCTCCACCACATCCATGCCGACCAGGTTGATGCCGCGCAGGCCACGCAGTATCTCCAGGGCCTGGTGGCTGGAAAGGCCGCCGCATACCGGGGTGCCGGTGCCGGGGGCGAAGGCCGGGTCGAGGCAGTCGATGTCGAAGGTCAGGTACACCGGCCGGTCGCCGACCCGGGCGCGGATCAGTTCGGCGATCTGCTCCGGCGTGCTGCGGTTGACCTGGCGCGCGTCCAGCACCGCAAAGCCCATCACGTCGTCGTTGGTGGTGCGCAGGCCGACCTGCACCGAGCACGCCGGATCGACCAGGCCCTCCCTGGCGGCGTGGTAGAACATGGTGCCGTGGTCGATGCGCCGGCCCTCCTCGTCCGGCCAGGTGTCGCTGTGCGCGTCGAAGTGGATCAGCGCCAGCTGGCCGTGCTTCTTGGCATGCGCCTTGAGCAACGGGTAGCTGATGAAGTGGTCGCCGCCCAGGGTGAGCATGGCGCAGCCGGCTTCGAGGATGCGCTCGGCATGGGCCTCGATCACCGCCGGCGTTTCCTGCGGGGTGCCGTGGTCGAAGTGGCAGTCGCCGTAGTCGATGCAGGCCAGCAGGTCGAAGGGGTCGAACTCCCAGGGATAGTGACGGGCCCAGGCCGACTGGATCGAGGCGGCGCGGATGGCGCGCGGCCCGAAGCGGCTGCCGGGCCGGTTGGTGGTGGCGGTGTCGAAGGGCACGCCGCTGACCACCAGATCCACACCTTGCAGATCTCTGGTGTAGCGCCGACGCATAAAGCTGGTGATGCCGGCGTAGGTCGGCTCGGCACTGGTGCCGTAGAGGCTGGGACGGGTGATGGCCTGGTCGTTGTCGAAGGCGTGGTCCATGGTCGCTTACTCATTGGAACGGACCGCTCATGGCCGGAGCGGTCATACGGCATCTCAGAAATCACGCGGGCAGATGCTTCGCGAGCAGTCAGTACTGGGTGCGGAAACCGGCCCACAGACGGGTGCGTTCGCGCTGGGCGCGTAGCGGCAGGACACGCTCGGCGAACAGCTTGGCGCGCACCTCGCGCGGCGGGTAGATGTCCGGGTCGCCGCTCACCGCGGGGTCCAGCAGGGGGGTGGCCGCGCGGTTGGCGTTGGCGAAGTACAGCGAGTTGGTCAGCTCGGCGATGGCCTCGGGCCTGAGCATGTAGTCGATGAAGGCGCGCGCGGCCCCGGGATGCGGCGCGTCGACCGGGATGGCCATGGTGTCGAACCAGATCAGCGTGCCCTCGCGCGGAATGCGGTAGATCACCTCGAAGGGTTGCTTGGCCTCGGCGGCGCGGGCGGCGGCCATGCCGGCGTCGCCGGTGTAGGTCAGCGCCAGGCAGATCTCGCCCTTGGCCAGGTCGTCGATGTGCCGCGCCGTGGCCACGTAACGCAGGTTGGGCTGCAACTCGGCGAGCAGCTGCCTGACCGCCTGCAGATCGCCCGAAGCATGGGAGTAAGGCTGCTTGCCCAGGTAGTTGAGAGCGATGGCCACCACCTCCTGCGGCGAGTCCAGCACGGCGACGCCGCAGTCCTTGAGCTTGCCGGCGTATTCCGGCTTGAACAGCAAATCGAGGCTGTCCAGCGCCACCCCGGGCAGGCGCTTCTCCACCGCCTGGCGGTTGATACCGAGGCCGACCGTGCCCCAGGTGTAGGGCACGCCGAAGCGGTTGCCGGGGTCGATGTAAGCCAGCTTGGCCAGCATCTCCGGGTCGAGGTTGGCGGCATTGCCGAGCTCGCCCACCGGTTGCACGGCCTTGGCCTGGATGGCCCGGGCCAGGCCGCTGGAGGCGGGGAAGACGACGTCGTAGCCGCTGCCGCCGGTGAGCAGCTTGGCATCCAGCACCTCGGCACTGTCGAAGGTGTCGTACTTGACCTGGATGCCGGTCTCGGCCTGGAAGCGCGCGAGCGCCTCGGGCGCCACATAGTCGGCCCAGTTGTACAGGTTCAGGTTCTTTTCCGCCGCCTGCAGCGGCAGGGCGCAGGCGATCAGCAACAGACTGGCGGTGAGGCGCATGGCGAATTCCTCCGGCGGTTCAGGGCGGGTCCGGCCCACTGCTGGGGCCTGAGCGACGGGATCATCCTGCGCCGGCATTTGCTTCCGATAAATACGAAGTGATCTACTCTGGAATCTACAACTATCAATGTATGGAGCCGCCATGCTCAGCCAGCTGCGCGACCTCGACCTGCAACTGCTGCGCCTGTTCGTCACCGTGGTGGAGAGCGGCGGCTTCAGCGCCGCCCAGGGCGAGCTGGGCATCGGCCAGTCGACCATCAGCACGCAGATGGCCAAGCTGGAGACGCGCCTGGGCTTTCGCCTGTGCGAGCGTGGCAAGGCCGGCTTCCGCCTGACGCCCAAGGGCGAGCAGGTGCTGGCCGCCACCCGCCGCCTGTTCGCCGCCATCGAGCTGTTCAAGGGCGAGGCCCAGGGCATGGCCGACAAGCTGCTCGGCGAGCTGCACGTCGGCCTCTCCGAGGCCCTGGCCGACGAGGTGCTGGAGCGGCTCGGCGCGGCCATCGGGCTGTTCCGCCGGCGCAACCAGGCGGTGCAGATCGAGCTGCTCAGCGCCATGCCCGCCGAGCTGGAGCGCCGCCTGCTGCAGGGCCAGCTGCAGCTCGCCATCGGCTACTTCTCCGGCAGCCAGACGGCGCTGGACTATCGCTCGCTGTTCCGCGAGCGCCAGCAGCTGTACTGCGGCCGTGGCCACCCGCTGTTCGCCCGGGCGCCGGTCGAACTCGCCGAGCTGGAGCCGTGCGATGGCGTGCTGCACCCCTACCGCTTCATCGTCGCCGACGAGCCCTGGCAGGCCGGCGTCAGCAGCGCGCGCAGCGAACAGGTCGAGGGCTGCCTGGCCTTCATCCTCTCCGGTGCCCATATCGGCTACCTGCCCGGCCATGTCGCCGCGCCCTGGGAGGCACGCGGCCAACTGCGCGCCCTGCTGCCCGGACGCCTGGGCTACGAGATCGACTTCCGCCTGGCTCGCCATCGCGCGCGCAGCCCCAGCGAGGCGCAGCGGGCGCTGGAAGAGGACCTGCTGGCGGCCTTCGCCTGATCAGCGTCGCGACGACTGCCGTTCCTCGGCCGAAGCCAGACGCGCGGCGAGATCGTCGATGACCCGCAGGGTCAGCTCGATCTCCTCGTGAATGCGCGGCGGCAGCGGGGGCGCGGCCTCCGGCTCCTCGGCCTCCAGTTGATAACGCGGGTCGAACAGCTCATGGGGATGCATGGCGAAATCCTCAACAGTGGTGGACTGTCGGCAGTTCGGTAGGCAGATGAGTCGTTCTTGTCGGGTCAGGCTGCGCGCACGGAGTGACCGCCGTGTGAAGGGCGCCCGGTCAATTTCTGCGCAATCCGAACCTTCGTCAAGCCGTGCCTGACTATAGTTCCAGCTCAGACACCCACTGTGACGAGGGAGTTCGCATGAGCAAGGCATACAAGGTGGCCGTCCTGGTGGGCAGCCTGCGCAAGGCCTCGATCAACCGCAAGCTGGCACTGGCCCTGACCCAACTGGCGCCACCCTCGCTGCAGATGGAACTGGTCGAGATCGGCGAGCTGCCGCTGTACAACGAGGATATCGATATCAGCCCGGCGCCCGAGGCCTATAGCCGCTTTCGCGAGCAACTGCGCGGTGCCGATGCCCTGCTGTTCGTCACCCCCGAGTACAACCGCTCGATGCCGGGCGCGATGAAGAACGCCATAGACGTCGGCTCGCGCCCCTATGGCCAGAGCGTGTTCGCCGGCAAGCCGGGCGCCGTGCTGACGGCCTCCCCGGGCGCCATCGGCGGCTTCGGCGCCAATCACCACCTGCGTCAGTCGATGGTCTTTCTCGACGTGCGCATGATGCAGCAGCCCGAGGCCTACCTGGGCGGCGCCGGCAAGTTCTTCGACGAGCAGGGCAAGCTGGACGAGGCTATCGAGGGCCTGCTGCAGAAGTTCATCGACGCCTATGCCGCCTGGGTGGACGCGCACATCGCAGGCTAAGACGCTTGCGCGCGACTAGGCTTGGCAGATACCCTGCGAGGCCTGCCCATGAACACCGAGACGCCGAACGACGACTTCTGGCTGTCCCCCAGTCAGGACCGACACCAAGCCGAAGATCTGTGCACGGCACTGGAGCAGCGCGCGCGCAGCGGCGCGCCGATGCTGGGATTCCAGCTCAAGCACGCCACGCTCGCCGGCATCAACCTGGTCAACCACGGTCAGCGCCAGGGCTTCGTGCTGCGGGGCGCCGACCTGTATCGCGCCGACCTGCAGGGGGCGCACCTGTTCGCCCTCGACCTGCGCGGCAGCTCGCTGATGAAGGCCGACCTGCGCGACGCCAACCTGCACTGCGCCGACCTGCGCGACTGCAACCTGCTGGGCGTGCGCCTGGAGGGCGCGCGGCTGGACAACGTGCTCTGGGACCGACGCCTGATCCAGGAGCGCAAGGGCCGCGAACGGCGCGCGGCCGGCGACGGCGATAGCGCGCGGCAGTTGTTCGAGGAGGCCGAGGAGACCTATCGCAACCTGCGCCTGCGCCTGGAGAAGGCCGGGCTGTTCGAGCAGGCCGGGCAGTTCTTCCATCGCGAGATGGTCATGCGCCGCCTGCAGATGCCGCGCCTGTCCGGGCGCCGCGCGCTGTCCTGGCTGGTCGACCTGTTCTGCGGCTACGGCGAGAAGCCGCTCAACGTGGTGCTGTTCTCCCTCGGCCTGGTGCTGGTCTGCGGCCTGCTGTACTTCATGGTCGGCGTGCGCCACGGCGACCTGCCGCTGGGCCTGGCCCTGGAACGCGGCCTGGCGGAGAACCTGATGGACCTGCTCGACTGCCTCTACTACAGCGTGGTGACCTTCACCACCCTGGGCTACGGCGACATCACGCCACACGGGCTGGCGCGCCCCATCGCCGCCTTCGAGGCCTTCGTCGGCAGCTTCACCATGGCCCTGTTCGTGGTGGTTTTCGTGAAGAAGATGACCCGCTGAAACGACAACGCCCCGGCGAGCCGGGGCGCTGCTTCACGGGCGGCTCATCAGTGGTCGAGGGCGGCGCCGGCACCACGCGGGATGCGGATGTCCTCGACCAGGTGCTGGATGCGCTCCGGCGGCGAGGAGGTCAGCTTGGCCACCAGGATGGCGGCGGCGAAGTTGAAGATCATCCCCAGGGTGCCGATGCCTTCCGGCGAGATGCCGAACCACCAGTCCGCGGCAGTGGCGCTCGGCTCGATGAACTTGAAGTAGACGATGTAGCTGAAGGTGAAGGCCAGGCCCACCACCATGCCGGCGATCGCCCCTTCCTTGTTCATGCTCTTGGAGAAGATGCCCATGACGATGGCCGGGAAGAACGAGGCCGCCGCCAGGCCGAAGGCGAACGCCACCACCTGGGCGACGAAGGCCGGCGGATAGATGCCGAACAGCCCGGCGATCACCACCGCCACGCCGGCGGCGATGCGCGCGGCGAGCAGCTCGCCCTTCTCGCTGATGTCCGGCTTGATGTTGCTCTTCAGCAGGTCGTGGGAGATCGAGGTGGAGATCACCAGCAGCAGGCCGGCGGCGGTGGACAGCGCGGCGGCCAGGCCGCCGGCGGCGATCAGGGCGATCACCCAGCCCGGCAGGTCTGCGATTTCCGGGTTGGCCAGGACCATGATGTCGCGGTCCACGTACAGCTCGGTGGCGGCCTCGGTCGGCGCATTGGTCAGCAGACGCTCGCCATGGGCACCCTTCTCGGCGGAGAAGGTCGGGCTGCCTGCGAACGGCGCGCCCGGGCCGTACTGGATGACGCCGTCGTTGTTCTTGTCCAGCCAGCCGATCAGCCCGGCGTTCTCCCAGGTCTTGAACCAGGCCGGTGCCTGCTCGTAGCTGACGTTGGGAATCGAGGTCAGCAGGTTGGTGCGGGCGAAGGCGGCCACGGCCGGGGCGGTGGTGTAGAGGATGGCGATGAACAGCAGGGCGTAGCCGGCCGACTTGCGCGCGTCCTTCACCGTCGGGGTGGTGAAGAAGCGCACTATCACGTGCGGCAGGCCGGCGGTGCCGACCATCAGCGCCATGGTGATGAAGAACACGTCGAGGGTCGACTTGCTGCCATCGGTGTAGGCGCTGAAGCCCAGCTCGGCGCCCAGGCCGTTGAGGCGTTCCAGCACGCTCTGCCCGGTGCCGCTGGCCTCGCTGCCGAAGCCCAGCTGCGGGATCGGGTTGCCGGTGATCAGCAGGGAGATGAAGATGGCCGGCACCATGTAGGCGAAGATCATCACGCAGTACTGCGCCACCTGGGTGTAGGTGATGCCCTTCATGCCGCCCAGCACCGAGTAGAAGAACACGATGGCCATGCCGATCATCACGCCGGTGTTGATGTCCACTTCCAGGTAGCGCGAGAAGACGATGCCGACGCCGCGCATCTGCCCGGCCACGTAGGTGAAGGAGATGAAGATCACGCAGATCACCGCCACCACCCGCGCGGTCTGCGAGTAGTAACGCTCGCCGATGAACTCGGGCACGGTGAACTTGCCGAACTTGCGCAGGTAGGGCGCCAGGCACATGGCCAGGAGCACGTAGCCGCCGGTCCAGCCCATCAGGTAGACCGAGCCGTCGTAGCCGGCGAAGGCGATGATGCCGGCCATGGAGATGAAGGAGGCGGCGCTCATCCAGTCGGCGCCGGTGGCCATGCCGTTCATCACCGGGTGCACGCCCTTGCTGGCCACGTAGTACTCGCCGGTGGAACCGGCGCGGGTCCAGATGGCGATGCCGATGTACAGCGCGAAGGTGGCGCCGACCACCAGGTAGATCAGGGTCTGGGTATCCATGGTCTCGGCCTCAGTCTTCGTGGACGTCGTACTTGCGGTCGAGCCGATTCATCTTCCACACGTAGAAGAAGATCATGACCACGAAGGCGTAGATGGAGCCCTGCTGGGCGAACCAGAACCCGAGCGGGAAGCCGAAGAACTGGATGGCGTTGAGCTGCTCGACGAAGAGGATGCCGGCGCCGTAGGACACGGCGAACCAGATCGCCAGCAACGTCAGCATCAGCCTGAGGTTTTCTTTCCAGTAGGCGGCAGCCGCCTCTTGCTTGGACAGGGACATGGGGACCTCCGGGTAATTGTTTTTGTAGTTGGGGCCCCCTGACCCTAGCAGCCGGGCGTCGCGCGGCCCTTGCGACTTTAGTCGCAGGGGCCCTGCAGCCGGCGTGCTTGAGCCCTCGCCCGCGGCCGGCTACGACCAAGGTCGCAGACGCACGAGCATTTGCAGGCTGGCCAAGCAGCTGCCAGCCTGAGAGAACCCACGCCAGCGGAGCCTCGCCATGAGCACCATGACCCTGTTCCACTCCCCCGCCTCGCCCTTCGTGCGCAAGGTGCGGGTGCTGCTGCACGAGACCGGCCAGCAGGAGCGCGTCGCCCTGCAGGAAGTGCAGACCAGCCCGGTCGCCCCCAGTCCGGAACTGCTGGCCGGCAATCCGGCCGGCAAGATCCCCGCCCTGCGCCTGGCCGACGGCAGCGTGCTGCACGACAGCCGGGTGATTCTCGACTACCTCGACAGCCAGCATGTCGGCGAGCCGCTGATTCCGGCCGCCGGCCATGCGCGCTGGCGCCGCCTGACCCTGGCCTCGCTGGCCGACGCCATGCTCGACGCCGCCGTGCTGCTGCGCTACGAACAGGCCCTGCGCCCCGCGGACAAGCGCTGGGACGAGTGGAGCGCGGCGCAACTGGAGAAGATCGAGCACAGCCTGGCCTACTTCGAGCGCGAAGCCCTGGCCGAGATCGACAGCCGCTTCGACATCGCCGCCATCGGCCTGGCCTGCGCGCTCGGCTATCTCGACCTGCGCCAGCCGCAGCTGGCCTGGCGCGAGCGCTACCCGGGGCTGGCCGCCTGGTTCGCCGAGGTCGAGCGGCGCCCGTCGATGCTGGCCAGCGCCCCCAGCCGCTGACGGGCGAACAGCCCGGCGATGCGCCGCGCCAGCAGGTGGCCCCGGCGCGCCTCCTCGCGCAGGCCGACATGCCCGCTCATCGCCAGTACCACAGGCGGAAGAAGCCGGCGCCCAGCAGCAGCGCCACCTGGCCCAGCGCCGCACACAGCTGCAGGAAGGAGCGCACGTGGGGGTTGCCGGCGGCATCGGCGAAGCCGGTAAGGCTCTCCCAGAAGCCGGCCGGCAGCAGCTCCAGGGCCAGCCAGGCCAGCGGCCGGCCGGTGAAGTTGAGGCCGTGGATCAGGTCGAACTGGCCGAAGAACATCAGGCCGATCAGCAGCACTCCGGCCACCACCAGGCCGAGCGCACAGCAGGCACAGAACTGCATCAGCAAACGCAACATGGCGATCTCCTCGCAGGGCGCGGCAGCGGCCGCGCCCGATAGTTGTCAGACGGCGGCCGGCTTGCTCAGGCCGTACCAGTCGAGCTTGCGGGTCAGCACCATCACCGCGGCGAGCAGGCCGAACACCAGCAGCGAGCCCATCAGCAGGGCGTAGTCCTCGGCGCTGAGCAGGGCGTAGAGCATGGCGTAGAGGCCGGCCAGGGCGACGCTGAAGCCGCCGCCGCGCCACCAGCTGCGCAGCACATGGCTGACGTAGAAGCCGATCAGCGCGACGCAGGCCGAGGCGGCCAGGGCGTAGGCGCGGGCGAACTCCATGTGCTCGGCCAGCGACAGCAGCAGCAGGTAGAACATGGCCAGGGCAAGGCCCACCAGGCCGTACTGCACCGGGTGCACGGCCAGGCGCTTGAGCACCTCGAACAAGAAGAAGCCGGCGAAGGTCAGGGCGATGAACAGCAGGGCGTACTTCAGCGCGCGATCGCTCTTCAGGTACTGGTCCACCGGGTCGACGAAGCTGACGCCGAAATGGCGGTTCTTCAGCTCCCAGCACTCCTGGCCCAGCGCGCAGTCGCTCAACACTTCCTGCAGGTTGGTGGCGAAGAAGCTGGTCTGCCAGCGCGCCTTGAAGCCCTTGGCATCGATCTCCCGCTCGCCGGGCAGGTAGGCACCGACGAAGCTCGGGTGCGGCCAGTCGGCCTCCAGATCGACCAGCGTCTCGCGGCCTACCGGTACGATGTTCAGCTCGCCGGTGCCCTGCAGCAGCAGGTCGAAGGCGAAATCCAGGCGCCGGCCCTGGTGAATGTCGGCCACCGCCAGCGGCAGCGGCGCATGCACGCCTGCTCCGAGCAGGCTGGTGGCGCTGCCGGGCTGGAACGCCAGCTTGCGCCCGTCCTGCTCCAGCACCAGGTTGTTCTTGATGCCGCGGATATCGCTGATGCCGAGGCTGACGAAGGGCTCGCCGAAGCGATAGTCGGCCACATCCTCGCTGATGCCGAAGTTGGCCGGCACCTCGAAATGCCCGGAGAGACGGCTGTTGCTGTGGAACAGCCGCGCCTGGTAGATACCGCGCGCGCGCAGCTCGGTGGTCACCGTGCCACCCAGGGTGAAACGCTCCGGCAGGAAGTACAGGCGCCCGGAGCGCTCGCTCTCCTCCAGGTAGCGCTCGCCGGTGTTGACGTGGGTCTTCCAGTTGCGCTCGGTCTTGCGGTAGGGCACCACCAGCAGCGGGCCGGTGATGGTCTGGCTATGGCTGGAACTGCGCGCGATGTCCTCCAGCACGCGGTCGCGCAGGGACTGACGCTCCTCGACCATGCCGTCGATCATCAGGATGGGAATCATCAGCAGAATGATCAGCGCGGCGATGGCGCCGAGCTTGATCAACAGATTGCGGCTCATTCGAACTCTCCTTGGGTTGGACCGTGGGGAGAGTCTCGACGGCGCCAATGGCGGCGCCATGCGGGCTGTATGGAGACTGTGTGGAGTTTGTGTGGCAAGCCGCGCAGTAGCAACCGGGTAGGCTGGGTAGAGCACAGCGAAACCCAGCGACGAATCACGCTGGGTTTCGGCGCACGGCGCCTCTACGCCAGCCTACGCGCGGTTCACGCAGAGCGATGTAACTAGCCCACCTCGCCGCGAATATATTGCTCCAGCTGCTGGATCAGGCTGGCCTGGTCGTCGATGGTCTGCTTGACCAGGTCGCCGATCGACAGCATGCCGATCAGCTCGCCCTCGGCCAGCACCGGCAGGTGGCGCAGGCGGCGGTCGGTCATCAGTTGCAGGCAGTGCTGCACGCTGTCGCGCGGGCCGACGGTGATCACCTCGGCGGTCATGATGTCGCTGACCTTGGCATCGAAGGCGGCGCGCTCCAGTTCGGCCAGCTTGCGCACGTAGTCGCGCTCGCTGACGATGCCCACCAGCCGCCCGCCGGCCATCACCAGCAGGGCGCCGATGCGCTTCTCCGCCAGCTGCTTGACCGCATCGAGCACCGAGGCGTCCGGGGCGATGCTGTGGACATAGGCGCTGGTCTTGCTTCTGAGCAGTTCGGCAACGGTCTTCATCGTTGTGGTGTCTCCCCCTTGTCTGGACCTTTCACAGTTGTAGCAGAGCCCGACGACCATGGGTCGCTGCGCAACAATGTGTTGCAAGCCGCGCGCCGTTCAGGCGCGCGGCAGCACCAGGCGTGCCTGGACCCCGCCGGCGACATTGCCGACCTGCAGCTCGCCGCCGTGCAGCAGCACCACCTCGCGCACGAAGTTGAGCCCCAGGCCGGTGCTCTTGCGTCCGCTGGCGGGGCGCGGCAGCGAATAGAAGCGCTCGGTCAGGCGCGCCAGGGCATAGTCGGGGATCGCCTCGCCCTGGTTGAACAGGGTCAGCTCCAGGCGCTCGCCGCTGGCCTGCGCGGCGAAGCGCAGCAGGCCGCCGGGCGGCACGAAGTCGAGGGCGTTGTCCAGCAGATTGGCCAGCGCCTGGCGCAACAGGAAACGCTCGCCGAGCGCACACAGCCCCGGCGGGATGGCGTTCTCCACGCGCAGGCCGGCGGCCTCGACACGCGCCGCCTGGGCGGCCAGCAGCTCCTCGGCCAGGCCGTGCAGCTCGACCGCCACGCGCTCCTCCAGGCCCTGGCGCTGCTCGACCTGGGCCAGATTGAGCAGGCGCTCGATCAATTGCTGCAGACGCGCGCCCTCACCGGCGATATTGGCGACGAAACGCCGGCGCTGCTCGGCCGGCAGCTCGCCCTCGAGCAGCTCGGCGGCGCCGCGGATGGCCGCCAGCGGGCTCTTCAGCTCGTGGGTCAGGGTATGCACGTAACGCTCGACGTAGGCCTTGCCCTCCAGCTCGGTGCGCATTTTTTGCACCGCTTCGGCCAGCTGGTTCAGCTCGCCGCCGCGCAGGGCCGGCAGCTCGGCGCGTTGGCCCTGGCTGACCGCCTGGGCATAGCGGGTGAGCTTGCGCAGCGAGCCGCTGAGCCACCAGGACAGCAGCCCGCCGATCAACAGGCCGAGGCCGATCAGGCCGGCGCCGAGCCAGGCCAGGCGGCGCTGCGAGCGCTCGACATAGGGCTGCAGCGACTTGTTCGGCTTGGCCACCGAGACCACGCCGATGATGCGCTGGCCATCGGTGATCGGCGCCGCCACGTACATCACCGAGCTGTCCTCGTCGGCCGGGTCCTCGCGGGTCGAGCGGGCGCCGTACTGGCCGCGCAGGGTCAGGTAGACGTCGTTCCAGCGCGAGTAGTCCTGGCCGACGGCCAGCCCGCTGGAATCGAGCAGGACGATGCCAGCGGCGTCGGTGACATAGATGCGGTGGTTCACCGCCTGCTTGCTCACGCCCCAGATGCGCGCCTGCGGCCGGCGCTCGCCATAGGACTCCAGCAGGCGCGGCCAGGCGCCCTGCTGCAGGCGGCCGGCGCGCAGGTCGTCGCGCAGGATCTCGGCCAGCAGGTTGGCGGTGTCGACCAGGGTCTCCTCGGTGCTCTGCCGCACCCCGGGGCGGATCTCGTCCATCACCGTGCTCAGCACGAACCAGCCGGCCAGGCCGACGAACAGGAAGTAGACCAGGAAGATGCGCACGCCGAGCGGCATCACTCCTCCCTCAGGCTGTAGCCCAGGCCGCGGTGGGTCTGGATCGGCTCGGCGGCCGGCGCCACCTGGCGCAGCTTGGCGCGCAGGCTCTTGATGTGGCTGTCGATGTTGCGCTCGTAGCCGGCATCGCTGGCCACGCCGAGGGCATCGAGCAGCTGCTCGCGGGAGAACACCCGCTCGGGCTGGCCGAGCAGGGTCTGCAGCAGGCGGAACTCGTGGCGGGTCAGGGACAACGCCTGGCCGTGGTAGTCGATGCGCGCCCGTGCGAGGTCGAGGCGGAACGGCCCGCCGTCGCTCGCCGGCGGCGCCTCGCCGCGCGGCAGCAGGCGCTTGAGAATGGCCTTGACCCTTGCCGCCACCTCGCGCGGGCTGAAGGGCTTGACCACGTAGTCGTCGGCGCCGATTTCCAGGCCCACCACCCGGTCGATCTCGGCGTCGCGCGCGGTGAGGAAGAGCACCGGCACCTCGGAGAAACGGCGCAGGCGCTTGCACACCTCGAAGCCGCTGATGTCCGGCAGGCCGACGTCGAGAATCAGCAGGTCGGCCGGACTGCCGCGCTGCAACTGCAGCGCCGCCTCGCCCAGCTGCAGCCAGGTGGTGGCGAAGCCTTCGGCCTGCAGGGCGAAGACCAGGGTGTCGGCGATGGCGGCTTCGTCTTCGACGATGAGGATATGCGGCATGGCGTCCGTGCGGCGGTGGTGAGCGATGCCGGCACGGTGCCGCAGCGCCCGGCGCCCGTCAATGCCGGCCCTCAGTCGAACAGCGAACCCTCGCCCCGCTCGCGACCGGACCAGAGCTCCTCGATATTCTTGAAGCCCCAGTCCTCCACCGACTCGCGCGCGACTATCTTGTCGCGCCCGGCCAGCTTGGCCAGGTCGACCACCTCCTGCAGGATCGGCATCTTCGTACGGGTGGAGAAGAACACCTTGACCCTGGGCGTGAGCAGGGACTTCTCGTGCTGTTCCATGACCACCCCCAGGCGCCCGCTCTGCAGGCGCACCAGGGCGCCGACCGGGTAGATGCCCACCGACTTGACGAAGGCCTGGAACAGCAGGGGATCGAAGTGGCCCTTCCACTCGGCCATCTTGCGGATCGCCTCGGCCGGATCCCAGCCGCGCTTGTAGGGCCTGTCCGAAGTGATGGCGTCGTACACGTCGCACACCGCGCCCATGCGCGCGAACAGGCCGATCCGCTCGCCAGCCAGGCGATGCGGGTAACCGCTGCCGTCATACTTCTCGTGATGGTGCAGACACACATCCAGCACCAGCGCGCTGATCCGCCCGCCGCCCAGGAGCAGGCGGGCGCCGGCCTCGGGATGGCCGCGCATGGTGGCGAACTCGGCGTCGGTGAGCTTGTCCGGCTTGTTCAGGATGCTGTCGGGGATGGCCATCTTGCCGATGTCGTGCAGCAGGCCGGCCATGCCGGCCTCGCGCACCTGCTCCTCGCTCAGGCCGAGCTGGCGGGCCAGGGCGATCATCAGGGCGCAGACCGCCACCGAGTGCATGTAGGTGTATTCGTCGCTGGTCTTCAGCCGCGCCAGGCTGATCAGCGCGTTGGGATGGCGCAGCACCGAGTTGGAGATTTCCTCCACCAGCTCGGCGGCATGCTCGACCTCGACCGCCTGGCCCATGCGCGCGTCGCAGAACATCGCGACTATGGCCTGCTTGGAGCGCGTGCACAGCTTGTGCGCGCGGCGCACCTCGTCCTCCAGGCTGGCGCGGGCGACCATGGGCTGGGCTTCGACCACCGCCAGCAGCTGCGCCTCGGCCTCCGCCTCGACCTCCTCGACCGTCTGGCTGACCTGCCCGGGCGCCACGTCCTTGCCCTTGCCGACGTCGATCCAGACTTCGTGGATATTGGTGTCGAGGATGCGCTGCAGGTCGCGCTCGCTGTCCAGCAGGAAGCGCCCGCGCCAGAACGGATGGTCCATCCATGATCCGCAGAACTCGTGGATATACATGCCGAGGCAGAGCTCGGTAACGGCGATACGTTTCAGCACGATGGAGGACCGGTAGACAGATTGCTCCCGACTCCGCCCCCGCGGAGCCAGACCGAGGCACATTGCTACCAATCGAGTCTAGGCGCCCTCCGCCATTCGCGACAGCGCGGAGGATGGTTATGATCGCCCTGCTCAAAATATGGAAGTTCCCATGCGCCGACTCCTCACCGCCCTTTGCATCATCCTCCTGCTGCTGCTCAACACCCTGATCCTGATCGGCCCGCTGCTGCTGATCGCCCTGCTCAAGCTGGCCGCGCCCCATCGCCGGCTGCGCAAGCTCTGCTCGCGCGGGGTGATGTGGGTGGCCGAGACCTGGGCGGAAGTGGACAAGGCGATCTTCGCCGCCCTCACCCCCACCGTCTGGGACATCCGCGGCGGCGACGGCCTGCGCGGCGACCGCTCCTACCTGGTGGTGAGCAATCACCAGTCCTGGGTCGACATCCCCGCGCTGATCCAGGCCTTCAACCGCAAGACGCCCTACTTCAAGTTCTTCCTCAAACAGGAGCTGATCTGGGTGCCCTTCCTCGGCCTGGCCTTCTGGGCGCTCGACTACCCCTTCATGAAGCGCTACTCCAAGGCCTACCTGGCCAAGAATCCGCAGATGGCCGGCAAGGACCTGGAGATCACCAAGCGCGCCTGCGAACGCTTCAAGGACCTGCCGGTGACCGTGGTCAACTACCTGGAGGGCACCCGCTTCACGCCGGCCAAGCAGGCCCAGCAGAGCTCGCCCTACCAGCACCTGCTGCGGCCCAAGGCCGGCGGTCTGGCCTTCACCCTGGCCGCCCTGGGGGCGCAGTTCGACGCCCTGCTGGATGTCACCCTGGTCTATCCGGGCAAGCGCGCGCCCGGCTTCTGGGCGCTGATCAGCGGCCGGGTAGACAGGGTGATAGTGGATATCCAGACCCGCGAGCTGGACCCGCAGCTGTGGGCCGGCGACTACGAGAACGATGCCGAGTTTCGCCAGTACCTGCAGGCCTGGGTCAGCCAGCTGTGGCAGGACAAGGACGCGCGCATCGCCGCGCTCAAGCGCCAGCTGTGAGGCCTCAGCGACCGAGCAGGCGCGCCAGCCCCTCGCGCAGCGGGGTGGCCGGCGCCAGGCGATAGCGCTGGCGCAGCAGGGCGTTGTCCGCCCGCGAGTGGCGGATATCGCCGGGGCGCGGTGCCTGGTAGCTGACCTCGGGCAGGCCGCCGAGCACCTCGCGCAGGGCCTGCAGCAGCTGGTTCAGGCTGATCGACTGGTTGTGCCCGACATTCACCGCGTCGGCCTCCACCCGCTCGGCCGTCAGCGCCTGCAGCAGCAGCGGCACCAGGTCGGCGACGTAGAAGAAGTCGCGGGTCTGCTCGCCGTCGCCGTACACACTGATCGGCTGCCCGGCCAGGGCGCGCTCGGTGAAGATGCTGATCACCCCGGAATAGGGCGAGGACGGGTCCTGACGCGGGCCGAAGATATTGAAGAAGCGGAAGATCGCAGGCGTGAGGCCGTGCTGACGACGGTAGAAATCGAGGTAGTGCTCGCTGGCCAGCTTGTCCGCGGCATAGGGCGTGAGCGGCGCCTTGGGCGTGTCTTCGGCCACCGCCACGCCCTCGCCGTTATTGCCGTAAACGGCGGCGCTCGAAGCGAATACCACCCGGCGCACGCCGGCCTCGCGCATCGCCTCGCAGACGTTCAGGGTGCCGATGAAGTTGCTCTGGTGGGTCGCCACCGGGTCGTCCACCGAGGCCTGCACCGAGGCCACCGCGGCCAGGTGGGCCACCGCCGCGCAGCCGGCCACGGCGCGGCGCACCAGGGCGGCGTCGGCCACGTCGCCTTCGAGCAGTTCGATGCGCGGATCGTGCAGCGGCAGGTTGGCGCGCTTGCCGGTGGACAGGTTGTCCAGCACGCGCACCCGGTGGCCGGCGGCCAGCAGGGCATCGCACAGGTGCGAGCCGATGAAACCGGCGCCGCCGGTGACCAGGATGGGCAGATCGCTCATGGCAGCCTCAACGGTGTCGATAGTGACGATCCAGCAGCGCGGCCAGGCCGGCGCGCCAGGCCCGCGGCTTGATGCCGAAGGTGTGCAGGATCTTCTTGCAGGCCAGCACCGCGTGCTGCGGCTCGTCGCTGGCATCGCTGCGGGCGGCGTGGGCCTGGGCGCCGACCTCCTGCACCGCCAGCGGATGCAGGGCGCGTGCCTCGGCCAGCACCGCCTGGCCCAGGGCCAGGGGCGTGGTGGCCTCGTGGCCGCCGTAATGGTAGATGCCCCACAGCGGGCTCTGGCAGTCGAGCTGCTTGAGCACGGCCAGAATCACCCGCGCGGCGTCGTCCACCGGGGTCGGGTTGCCGCGCCGGTCGTCGGCCATCAGCAGCTCCTGGCCACGTTCGGCGCGGCGCAGGAAGCGCCCCAGCTGGCCCTCGGGGCTCTCGTCCAGCAGCCAGCCGAAGCGCAGCAGCACATGCCGTGGGCAGGCGGCGCGCACGCTCTGCTCGATGCGCAGCAGGGCCTGGCCGCGCAGGCCGAGCGGCACCGGCTCGTCCTTCTCGCTGTAGGCGGTGGCGCGCGAACCGTCGAACACCCGGTAGCTGGAGGGTTGCAGGAGGAGAATCTGGTGATGCTGGCAGAGCTCGGCGAGGCGCTCCACGGCGCGCTCCTGGCGCGCGAAACGGGCCTCGTCGAAGCCTTCGGCCTGGAACCAGTCGAAGTAGTAGGCCAGGTTGATCACCGCGTCCGGGCGGGTCTCGTCGAGCAGCTGGGTCAGGCTCGCGGCGTCCCAGCCGGCTTCCGGCGGGCGCGGGGCGAGGAAGCCGATATCCTCCTCGGCCCCCTGGCGCACCAGCGCCTGCCCCAGGGCACTGCCCCCACCCAGCAACAAAAGCCGCATTCGCATGATTCAGAACAAGACCCGACTGATCCGAGGAAGGCCCCGCCTGGCGGCGGGGCGAAAAACGGCATTTTGCGGGTTTCGCGGCGCTGCGTCACTACCGCGACGGCTCAGGGCACGACGACGAAGCCCCGGCTGGCGCCGGAGAAGGCCGTGATCCGGCCGGTGACCGGGGCCTTGCTGTCGCCATGGTGGACCAGGCGGTACTCGCCCGCCGGCGTGCCCGCGGGGATGGTCCAGCGCAGGGTGGCCTGCGAGGTGCCCCAGAAGCCGTCCTTGCGCAGCCAGCGGTACTGGGTGCTCCAGTCATTGTCGGTGGCCACCGTTTGCCAGGCGCCGTTCACCTTGCGCTGCACCTCGAGGAAGCTGCTCCCGATGCGCAGGTTGTTGCGCGGGTGGCCGGTCCAGAACACCGCCTGGGCCGTCTCGCCGACGCGGTACTGGGCCTTGGCGTCGCTGACCAGCTGACCGAAGCGCTTGCCCAGCGGAGGATTGTCGTAGACCACCCCGGGGACGAAGTTGTGCTGGTCGTGGCGCAGGTCACGCGGCTGCAGGGTGCTGATCACCGCCTGGCGGTCGCGCAGGGCCACGGCTAGGTCGTGGAACACCTGCTGGTAGGCGGCCAGGGTCCAGCGCCCGAAATGGGTGGAGCCGCCCTCGTAGTGCTGCTTGTCGTACTCCTCGGCGGTGGTGACGTAGCCCGAGTAGGCGTTGGACAGCCCGGCCAGCACCAGCAGCTGGTCGTTGCCGAGCACGCCGCGCACCGTCTCGCGCAGGCGCCGCCCGGCCATCACGGTGAACTCGCCGGGCACCGCCAGCAGGGCGAACTGGCCGATGCGCAGGACCGACGCCGGCAGCACCTCGGGGCTCCAGGGATAGGGCTTGAACGCGCTCTGCTGGAGGATGATCGGCTTGGGCGCCTGGCAGGCGATATCCGCCGCGGTGGGCGGGGTGATGGCCTGGGTGATCAGGTTGAGCAGCGGATTGGTCTCCAGCGTGCCCTCGTCGACGTCGTCCAGCCCGCGGCCGTCCTCGGTGCCGGCGGCGAAGGCATAGCCCAGCGCGGCGTTGCAGGTCTTGCGCTCCTGGCCCTGGCCGAACTGCGGGCGCACGCGGATCTTCGAGTAGTCGTTGTACTGGTGGCGGAAGTCGACGCCGCCGGTCAGCTGCACGCTGGCGCCCTGGTACAGCTGCAGGGCCTTGTCGAACTGGCGGTCGCCGATGATCTCGGTATTGCGCCACATGTCGCCGGTGGGCCCGGTGCCGTCCAGATTCAGGTTCGGCGTGGTGTCGGCGTGGTTGCTCTGGGCGAAGGAGGCGACGAAGTCCGGGTTGCCCTGGGCCCTGGCCAGCTCCTCGAAACGCCACTCGGCGCGGCCCTTGTTGTCGCTGGTGAGCAGGGTGTTGCTCTTGTTCATCGACACCGGGTGCACGGCGAACCAGCTGATCATGCCGACATCGCGCGCGCCCTGGCGCAGGCGCAGCACCAGCATCTCCGGATCGATGGAGCTGCCGTAGCGGGCGCGCTCCTCGGCCGGGTTGTTGTCGTAGGCCGGTTGCGAGCGATTGATGCTGGCGTTGTGCAGCTCGCCGCGGTTGACCAGCACATGGCCGGGGCGCAGGTTGGCGTGGGCCTCGGCGATGGCCGCGACTATTCCATTGACCTGAGCCTCGAAGTTCTCCTTGATGAAACCGAAGATGGTCAGGTTGTACAGCGCGTAGTGCGACTGGCCGCCGGCCGCGCCGTGGGTGTGGGTGGCGCTGAGCACCACGTTGCTCTCGTTGTAGCGCTCGCCGAAGCGCTGGCGCAGGCGCTCGATCACCGCCTGGTTGACCGACTGGAACAGCGCGCCGGCATCGACGTTGACGAACACCACGGCGGGCCCGCCGTTGTTCTCCGCGACTATGTAGGCGCGGGCGTACTGGCGGTTGTGGATGCCGCTGCTCTTCTGCGCGGGGTCGGCGTAGCCCATCATGCCGATCTCGGCGGCGGCGCCGGTGACGTCGTGCTTGCCGACGCCGACCAGGTAGTTGTCGCTGTAGGCCTGGACGGCCAGGGACAGGACGCTGCCCAGACAAGCGAGCAGCAGTGAGGCGATTCTCCTTGTTTTCATTATTCAGCACCTCGAGCCGGAGGCTCTTGCAAGAACTGCAATCGGTGGCTTGAACTCAGCCGGTGGTTTCTCGGTCGGTGCGGACCGGCGGCCAGGCCGAAGGCCCACACCCCAAGGCGGAAAAACATCGAATGCCCTCTCTCGTTCACGGGAGAGGGTTAGGGGCATCTGACCGTCCCTCTCCCCTACGCGGGCCGCCCCAGCCCCTCTCCCACGAGTGGGAGAGGGGGGAATAGTTACTGGGTGCCCTTGCGGCGCAGGCTGGCCGGGGTGAAGTAGCTCTGCGGCGGCGGCGTCAGGTGGAACTGGCGCGGCGCCTTCTCGTTGTTGCGCAGGCCGATCACCGTGTAGCTGCGCGCGATCAGGTCGTGGTAGACGATGTTCACCGGGGTGATGGTGGGCACCTCGTAGGCGTTCTTGCTGAACGCCAGGTTGACGTGCCACAGCTCGCCGCGGGCGTCATGGTTCTCCACCATCAGGGCGTACCAGCTGTCCTCGTCCAGGTAGAAGCGCCGCTTGCCGTGCACGTGGCGCTGGCCCGGGCGCAGGGTGGCCTCGACCACCCACACGCGGTGCATCTCCCAGCGAGTCAGGTCGCTGTTCAGGTGGCCCGGCTTGATCAGCTCGTCGAGCGCGCGCCCCGGCTGCTCCATCGCGTAGTTGTGGTAGGGCACCAGCAGGCTCTGCTTGCCGAGCAGCTTCCAGTCGTAGCGGTCGGTGGCGCCGTTGTACATGTCGGTGTCGTCGGCGTAGATGCCGTCGATCGGCGTGTCGTAGGCCAGCGTCGGCGCGCGCCGCACGCGGCGCTGGCCGGGGTTGTAGATCCAGGCCGAGCGCGGCTCGGCGACCTGATCGATGGGCTCGTGCACCAGCAGCGCGCGACCGGCGTCGCGCGAGGGCGGCAGCAGCTCGCTGGCGAAGTAGTAGAGCTGGTTGTCCAGGCTGCCGGCGCCCTTCTGCGGATGGTAGTAGTTGGACAGCATCTGGATGCGCTCGCGCAGGATCGAATAGCTGCCGCTGGTGGTGACCTGGGCGGTCACCGCCACCTCGTCCTGGTAGCGCCCCTGCCAGCGGGCGATGTGGTTCCAGATCGCCTCGCGGCCATCCGCCGGAATCGGGAACGGCACCCCGGCATAGGCATCGCTCAAACCGTTGCCGCCAGCGGCCAGGCTGGCCTGCTCGGCGTTGCGCCGGGTGTTGGCGTAGATCTCCTGCGGCGCGGCGAAGCTGCGATGGCTGGGATAGACCGGCAGCCTGAAGCTCTGCGGGTAGGTCTTGAGCAGGGCCTTGACCCCCGGGCTGAGACTGGCCTCGTCGGCGGCCATGTTGTGGGCATCGACGACCCGCAGCGGTCGCTCGCCGGCGAAGGGGTCGGCATGGAAGCTGCCCGGCCCGCCATAGCCGGCCGGCGCCTGGCCGAGGCCGCCGCTCCACTCGGGAATACCTTTGCCCGCATCGCCCTGGCGCTCGGCGCCGAAGGGAGTGAGCGTGCTGCCGAGCTGCGCCGCCTGCTCGGCGCCGACCTTGGCCTGGGCCGCCAGTGGCAGCAGCAGGGCGAGTGGGAGCAGGACGCTGCTGGCCCGCAAAGCTGTTGTGGTCATGGTGGTTCCTGCCATCAGAAGGAGTAGGAGAGATTGAGGGCGACGTGGTCGCGGTCGATCAGTGCGTTGTCCTTGCGCGCGCCCCAGAACGCCGTGTAGGCCAGCTTGCCGGCCAGGCGCTGGCCGTACTTGCCGCCCAGCTCGAGGGTGGCGGACTTGCGCCCCTGGACGAAGTTCTCGTTGAGCGAGGGCGAGGTGCCGGAGACGTCCTGGCGCAAGGTGATGGCCGGCAGCAGGTCGAAGTTCGGCCGCACGTCCTGCACCAGCCCGGAGAGGTTGAGGGTGTAGCCCCAGGCGAAGGAGTCCAGGTACTCATAGTTGACCGAGTCCAGCAGGCTGCCCGGCACGTGGTTGAAGGCCGCCTCGCCCAGCAGCATGAGGTCGTCCAGGCCGAGCACCGGGCCGAAGCTGTGGATGGCCGAGAGCGAGCCGGTGTAGAGCTCGTGGCGCTTGTACAGGTCGATGCTGCGCCGCGGGTCGTTGGCCGAGCCGTCGCCGAACTCGCCCAGGTCGATGCTGCCGCCGCTGGCCCCGCCCGCGCCCAGGGCGCCCTCGCCCAGCGCCTCCAGCTCGTAGATCATCGAGGGCTCCAGCGGCGCGTTGGGCCGGTAAGTCAGCTCGCCGGCCACGCTGGTGTCGCCGACGGTGCCCGACACGCTGAGGCCGAACAGGCGGATGTCCTCGGGGTAGATGAAGTCGTAGTAGGTGCTGTCGAGCAGGGCCAGGCCGTCCACCAGCGGCACCGAGGCCGGGTCGAGCAGCTTGGCCATACCGCACAGATCGGCGAAGCGCCCGCCGCTGCCGGCGCTGCAGGCCATGGACTGGCCCTTCTGGATGCGCAGGAAGGGCACCTTGCTGTGGTAGTTGAGGTAGTAGAGGCTGAACTCGGTGTTGTTCCACTCCTCCATCAGGTAGCGCAAGGCGACGCCGAACTGGCCGTCGTCGCGGGCATCGTGCTCGCGGCCGTAGCGCGCGCCGGCGACCACGCCGTTCTCGCCATTGAGCCCGGGCACCAGCTCGGCCAGGGCGCCAAGCTCGCCGCGCAGGTCCACCAGCACGCCGTTGCTGCCCTTGCCGAAGTAGTCCTGGTTGTTGAGGAAGGCCCCGGTGGGAATCAGCTCGTGGCCCTTCCACTCCAGGCCGTAGAAGGCCTCCAGGCTCAACGCGTCGCTCAGGCCGAGCTGGCCGGAGATCATGTTGGTCGGCAGCAGCGCGTCCTTGAGGCTGGCATTGGGTAGCACCACGCGGCCGATATCGACCGGGTTCACCACGTTGAGGCCGTCCGAGTAGTAGATGCCCTCGCCCCAGTTGATCACCTGGCGACCGAATCGCAGGCTGTAGGGCATCTCGCCAAGGTAGCGGTTGGTATAGAGGTAGGCGTCGAGCAGGCGCGCGCGGTGGCCGGCGCGATTCTCCAGGTCCGAGGGGTAGCGCTCGTCGCTGTCGGTGTTGTGGGTGGCGAAGGCGTCCCCGCTGGGATCGTTATCCATGAGCTGGGCGTCGTACCAGGCGGTGCCGCGCACGAACAGGCCGTCCTGCGCGGTGCGCACATGCAGCTCCGAGGTCAGCTTGAACTCGTGGGAAACGAAGCCGCGGTCGTAGTACTCGCTGCCGTCGTTGTTGTTGGCGAAGACGTTCTGCCCATCGCGGTAGATGCGCTCCGGCGAGCCGGTGCGGTACACCGTGGTGTACTCGGCGACGCTCTCCAGGGAAGTCGTAAGATCGGGCCCGGTGTCGATCTGCAAGGCCTGCAGCTGCGCGCCCCACAGCCCGAACCCCATTGCCAATGCCATCTTGCTTTTGTTGTATGACATATGCCCCTCCTGAGTCCCGTTGAAATTAACGGCAACGACAGGGCCGGCATGGGGCCAAAACGGACAAAAAAGACGGCTCAAGAGGCCCGTCACATTTGCAAACACTTTCATCGCGCGCAGTTTGCGGCACACTGCCGGCAGCCGCTTCTCAAGCCACCGGGACACAGGCATGAAACCCATAGTCGACCCGCGCTATTCGGAGGCCTCGGCGCCGCCGCAGATTTCCCGTTTCCTGCTGCAGTACGCGATTTCCCGCGGCCATGATCCGGCGCTGCTGTGCCGTGGCCTGGGCTTCGCCCCCGATGACCTGAAACGGCCGGACTACCGCCTGTCCTTCCGACAGAGCTACCAGCTGCTGCGCCGCGCCCGCCAGGTGCTGGGCGACAGCGGCCTGGGCCTGGCAGTCGGCAGCCGGCAGACGCCGGTGTCCTGGGGCCTGGTCGGGCTGGCCATGCTGGCCAGTCCGGACCTGGGCGCGGCGCTGCAACTGGCGCTGCGCTACCAGTGGCATATCGGCAGCCTGCTCGACTACCGCATGGAGATAGTCGGCGACCAGGTGCAGGTGCACGCCACGCCGCGCTTCTTCGACCCGGATGTGGTGGTGTTCTACCTGGAGGAGGCCTTCGCCAGCAGCCTGGCCATAGTCCGCGGCCTCACCGGCCTGGACCTGGTCGCCAGCCGCATCGAAGTGCAGCATCCCAGTCCGCCGCACGCGCAGCGCTACGCCGAGCTGTTCCGCTGCCCGCTGCGCTTCGCCGGCGAGCACAACCTGGTGCAGTTCCCGCTCAGCTGGCTGGAACTGCCGCTGCCGACCCGCGACGACTATGTCGCCGCCGAGACCTGCCTGCTGCTGGACGACACCCAGCGCCAGGAGCAGGGGCTGAGCGACCTGATCGAGACCATCGAGCGCGAGGTACGCAAGAACCTCGGCGACCCGCCCACGCTGAGCCAGCTGGCCGGCCAGCTGAACCTGAGCGAACGCACCCTGCGCCGGCGCATCGGCGAGGCGGGCCTTAGCTATCACGGCATCCTCGACCAGCAGCGCCGGGCCCACGCCCTGCAACTGCTCGGCCAGCGCGACAACCGGCTGATCGACGTGGCCTGCGCCACCGGCTTCAGCGACGTGCGCAACTTCCGCCGCGCCTTCAAGCGCTGGACCGGGGTGACGCCGCGCACGGCCAAGCGGAGCATCGCCGAGGACGTCTAGCCTCGCCCCCTGACCCGCCGCACCTAGGCCAGCCCCCTCTCCCGAAGGGAGAGGGGAGGATTACTCCGTATACACCGGCCAGCGCTCGACTATCTTGCCGCCGCGCACGGCCAGCAGGTCGCCGAACTGCAGCAGCACCGCCTCGCTCTGGGTCGGGCGCAGGAACACCTGATCGTCCACCGCCAGCCCCACCGCCGGCGAGGCGTTGACCAGCTCCTGGTTCGAGCTGCGCCCATACAGGCCGCTCAGCCGCAGCCCGGCGGGCGAGACGAAGTCGGCCTGCCAATTGCCGCCGTAGACGAAGAAGGTCTCGCGCCGGTTGACGTCCCACCAGGACAGCAGCCGCGACTTGTCGTCCAGCGCCGGCAGGCGCAGCGCCCCGGTGCGCTTGAGCACCGGCGTGGCGATGAACACCGCCGGCACGTGCTCGGCCAGAGACGGCAGGTCGTAGTGGCTGGGCTTGAGCAGGCCGGTGCCGATCGCCACCTCGCTGCTCAGCGACTCGTGCGCGTGGGCCGGGTAGCTGGGGCTGCCGGCGGTGTTCAGAGTCAGGTCCTCGCGCCACAGGGCGGGGAAGCGCTGGCGGGTGAAGTCGACATGGCCCTGGTACAGCGTCATGACCTTGGCCAGCAGCTCGTTCGGCGTGCCGAGCAGCTCCGGCAGGTTCATGCCGACGAAGGGGTCGTAGCCCATGAAGCCGGCGAACTCCAGGTGCTGCGGGTGCTCCGCGATCAGCTGCAGCAGCGGCGCCAGCGCTCGGGGCTCGGCCACGCCGCCGCGGTGCAGGCCGACGTCCAGCTCGATATTGATGCGCAGCCGCGTGCCCAGGCCCTGGGCCAGGCCCAGGTACTGGCGCAGCCGCTCGGGCGTGTCGATCAGCCACTGCAGCTGGCGGGCCGGATCGAACGGGCCGCGATGTTGCTGATAGAACAG
This sequence comes from Pseudomonas sp. CAU 1711, assembly GCF_039888625.1. Classification (NCBI taxonomy): domain Bacteria; kingdom Pseudomonadati; phylum Pseudomonadota; class Gammaproteobacteria; order Pseudomonadales; family Pseudomonadaceae; genus Pseudomonas; species Pseudomonas sp. CAU 1711. Next base: position 46,376 of record NZ_JBDQQT010000006.1, on the reverse strand, counting down.
CTGCGCCGAGCGCACCGGCAGCGGCTTGCCGAGCAGGATGTCGGCCTCGGGAAACAACCGCGCGTCGTGGTTGAGAAAGGGCTGATGGAAGGACATCAGCCTGCGGGTGCCGATGCGCTCGCCGATGTAGCGCAGCAGGCCGGGCGCCGGCAGGGACTTCTCCACCAGGCGCAGCTGCTTGCCGCTGCGGGCGAGAAAGCGGCGCACCACCTCGATGTTGTGGTCGAGGCGGTCGAGGTCGATCAGCAGCGCCGGACGCATCGGCCCGTGACTCTTCAGTTCGTCGTTGAGCGCCTGGAAGTAGGCGTCATGCGGTCGTCCCTGGTCGCCCGGACGCAGGCCGGCGGCGGCCAGCAGCCCGCCGGCGCCGAGGCCGGCCAGCACGAAAGTGCGTCGTTTCATCGCCCCTCCTCAGGCCAGGCCGAACAGCCCGGCCAGGTGCGCGTTGACGAAGCGCCCCTGCGGGTCGAGCGCCTGGCGCAACTCGGTGAATTCCCGCCAGCGCGGATACAGCGCCTGCAGCTGGCGCGCGCCCAGGCTGTGCAGCTTGCCCCAGTGCGGCCGGCCCTGGTACTTCCAGAAGATCGGCTCGATGGCGGCGAAGAAGTTGTGGTGATCCATCGCATAGTGCTGGTGCACCGAGATCGCGCAGCTGTCGCGCCCCTCGAACATGCTCAGGGGAATGTCGTCGGCCTTGACGTAGCGATACTCGATGGGGAACCAGGTGCGCAGGTTGCCGTCGTCGATGCGCTTGAGAATCTCGCGCAGGCAGGCCGGGCCGTGCTCGGCCGGCACCGAGTACTCCATCTCGTTGAAGCGCACGTTGCGCACGTTGGCGAACACCTCGTAGGAGTCGTCCACCCGGTCGTCGAAGCTGGCCAGGTGGCGCATGCTGTTGAGCAGGCTGCGACGCAGTTCGGGGAAGTCGCTAAGGTACTTGTCCAGCCCCTCGATCAGGCCGACGAAGCCGTTGCCGCCCTCCTCCTCGGGCGACAAGGGCGGCGTGCTCGGGTCGTCGGTCTCGTTCAGCGCCACCGACAGTGCGTAGTCGGAATGGGTGATCACCAGCATTTCCCAGTGCTGGTTGGCGCGCTTGAGGTTGTCGATATCCTCCAGCAGCTCCTCGGTGCGGGCGATCCACTGGCGTTCGCGCAGACGGTAGGCGGCGCGGTTCTGCAGGCGCACGCGGGTGACCACGCCCAGCGCGCCGAGGGAGACGCGCGCGGCGGCGAACAGTTCGGGGTTGCGCTGGCGGCTGCAGTCGAGCACCTCGCCGGCGGCGCTGACCAGCTGCAGGCCGCAGACCTGGCTGGAATAGGAACCGAAGCCGATGCCGGTGCCGTGGGTCGAGGTGGCGATGGCCCCGGCCAGGGTCTGGTAGTCGATGTCGGCCATGTTGCTCAGCGCCTGGCCGACCGCCTTGAGCGGCGCGCCCATCTGCGCCATCGGCGTGCCGCCGGCGAACTCGGCCTGCAGGGTCTGCCCATCGTGCTCCAGCAACCCGCTGAAGTGGCTGAGCGACAGCAGGGTGCCGTCGGTGGGCACCAGGGCGCTGAAGGAATGCCCGGAGCCGACCGGGCGGATCTTGCCCGGCGCCTGGCGGATGGCCTGCACCAGCTCGTCCAGATTGGCCGGCGCCAGGCGCTGCAGCGGCAGGCAGCTCTGCGCCCCGGACCAGTTGCGCCAGGGAATCGGCCGCGGCGCGGCGGCCGGCTCGGCCCACAACGCGCGCCCCGGCAACGCCAGGCAGGCGCCCAGCAGGCTGGCGCGCTGCAACAGCTGACGACGGGAAAACGGTTGGCCCATGTCACTCCCCCCCCGCCGCATTCGACATGAAGCCGATCAGGGCGCGGAACTGCTCCTCCGAGCACTGCATGCACAGGCCCATCGGCGGCATGCCCTGGAAGCCGTTGATGCTGTGTTCCAGCAGCGTCTCCATGCCCTTGGCAAGGCGCGGCGCCCAGGCCAGCGCATCGCCGGTCAGCGGCGCGCCGGCGGCCGGGTTGGCATGGCACTGCCGGCAGCTGCTGGCATACAGCTGCGCCAGCGCCGCGTCGGCCGGCAGCGCCTGCGCATCGGCGAGCCGCGCCTGCACGCCCTCCTCCTCGCCACAGCCCGCCAGCAGCGCGCACAGCCCCAGCGCCCAGAACCCACCGACGCCCCCCCGGCCCAAGCCCCGCCCTGCCCGCATAGTCGCCTCCCACGGCCGCTTCATCTCGATGCCGCCACACTAGAACAGCGCCGCCCGACGCATGAGGTCCGAAACGGCCAGCGAAGAACCGGAGAACGGTCAAAACATGCGCCACCACCGAGCCTAGCGCGCCTTGGCGATCAGCCCCGGCGCCTTGCGCTTGTCCAGCGCGTATTCGCGCTCGGCCAGGGAGACGCCGAGGAACTCGCCCAGGGTCGGCCCGCGCTTGAGCAGGCGGGTGGCGAAGAGGAACTCGGCCACCTCATGGAACCACACCCGCCGGCCCATGCGGGTATACCAGCGCATGGCATGGCGGAAGTCGCCGTCGCGATGAAATAGCACACGTGCCAGGGCCTTGGGCCGGGCCTGCATGGCCAGCTCGATCAGCTTGAACCAGAGGAACACCCGCCAGGCCGGCACCCGCTGCACCGCCAGCACCTGGTGCTTGTAGTCCCAGCGCCGGGTGTCGGCCTGGATCACCCGGCGCCGCTCCGCCGTCTGGTAGAAGGGCGTCCAGCGATGCGGGGTGACGTAGAGCAGCTGGATCTGGTCGGGGTCGTAGCGCAGCAGGTGGCGGAAGGAGCGCCAGTAGTCGCGATCACCCTCCTCCTGGAAGCCGACCACGTAGGTCGCCATCGAGACGATGCCGTGCTGGCGCAGCAGGCGAATCGCCTGCTGGTCCTCGCGCACGTCGCCGCCCTTGCGAATCGCCGCCAGCGTCGCCTCGTCGTAGCTCTCGATGCCGAGCAGGAAGCGGATCACCCCGGCCTTGCGGTACAGGTGCAGGATGTCGGCGTCGCGCACTATGTCGCCGGCGCGGGTGGAGCCGACCAGCAGCAGCGGCACGTTCTCGGCGATCAGGGCCTCGAGGAAGGCCTTCCAGGCCTTGCGCGAGCCGGTAGGCAGTTCGTCGGCGAAATTGATCAGCTCTACGCCCTGCTCGCGCTGCAGGCGCGCCAGTTCCCGGGCCAGCAGCACCGGGTCGCGGTGGCGCCAGCGCGTCCAGAAGCCGCGCTGGCCGCAGTAGTTGCACAAGTAGGGGCAACCCCGGGAGAACTGCACCACCACCGCGCGCTTGCCACCCCAGTAGGAGTAGCGCGCGTGGTCGATCAGCTCCCAGCCCACCCGGTAGTCGTCAAGGTTGCGCAGCATCGGCGCGTCGGCGCTGCACAGCACCTCGCCCTCCTGGCGATAGGCGATGCCGCGCACCTCGGCCAGCGGCGTCGCGCCTTGCAGTGCCTGCAGCAGGGAGACGGCCGTCTGCTCGCCTTCGCCGCGCACGATAAAGTCGACCTGCGGACAGTCGCGCAGGATCTCGTCCTAGTGGTAGGTCGGATGCACGCCGCCGTAGATCACCCGCAGCGCCGGCAGCCGGCGCTTGAGCAGCGCACACAGCTCGACCACGGTCAGGTGGACCGAACTGGAGCCGGAATGGCCGAGCATGACCACATCGGGCGCGAGCTCGGCGGCCCGCCGCACGATCTCGTCCAGCGCCAGATTGTCCAGGTCGGCATCCAGTAGCTGCACCCTGAAGCCGGCATCGAGCAGCGGCCCGCCGATGCTGAGCAGGCCCAGCGGCGGCAGATGCTCGCCGGGGATGCGGCTGCCGATGGCGGTGTGTGGCGGGTTGATCAACAGAATACGCAGCGTTGGGGTGACCATCCTCAATTCTCCTGACTGGGGCATGGATGGCGTTATGGCATGGGGCGATGGCGCAAGTGTGGCGGTGCGATGGGGTATGCGTGGCGTTGCCATGGTGCAACGAAAAAGCCCGTCGCAAGACGGGCTTTCGGGGGACGCGGCGCGACGCTTAGAACGGGATATCGTCGTCGAAGCTGTCGTAGTCCGGTGCCGGCTGCTGGGCGGCCGGTTGCGCGGCCGGGCGCGGTGCGGACTGTTGCGGCGCCGGGCGCGACTGCTGCTGGCGCGGCGCGTAGTCGTCGCCACCGCCCTGGTTGCCGCCACGGCCGCCGAGCAGCTGCAGGGTACCGTTCATGTCGACCACGATCTCGGTGGTGTAGCGCTTGACGCCGTCCTTCTCCCACTCGCGGGTCTGCAGGCGGCCTTCGACGTAGCACTGGCTGCCCTTGCGCAGGTACTCGCCGGCGATCTCGGCGAGCTTGCCGAAGAACACCACGCGGTGCCATTCGGTACGCTCCTGCTGCTGGCCGGTCTGCTTGTCCTTCCAGCTGTCGGTGGTGGCCAGGGTGATGTTGGTCACCGCGTTGCCGTTGGGCAGATAGCGGGTTTCCGGGTCGCCGCCGACGTTGCCGATCAGAATGACTTTGTTAACCCCACGGGCCATTTCGTTCTCCTAAGCTCAATGCGTCTCCGCGGCCTCTTCGAGCACCTGCTCGAGCAACGCGCGGTCCAGTTGTTGGGTATCCACTTTGATGTACAACGCGGCCTCCTCGGCCACCACCACGGCGTCGCTGACGCCGGGCACGGCGAGGAGCCGTCCCACCAGTCCGCTGTCGGCCAGCCCCGGCTCGGCGAGCGGGCGGCGCAGACTGGTCACATAAGGCGGCTCGCGCATAGTAGCAGCTGCCGCCAGCCAGAGAAGCCCCAGGGCGGCGCAGCCGACGAACACCAGGCCGAGGCCGCCGTGCTGGTACAGCCAGCCGCCGAGAATGCCGCCGAGGGCGGCGCCGAGGAACTGGCTGGTGGAATACAGGCCCATGGCCGTGCCCTTGCCGCCGGCCGGGGCGATCTTGCTGACCAGCGACGGCAGCGAGGCCTCCAGCAGGTTGAAGGCGGTGAAGAACAGGATGAAGCCCAGCACCAGCGCATTGAGGCCCTGACCGAAGCCCCAGAAGTACAGTTCGCAGAGCACCAGCGCCAGCACCGCACCACAGAGCACGCGCTTCATCCGGCGCTTCTTCTCGGCATAGATGATGAACGGCACCATGCCGAAGAAGCCGATCAGCAGCGCGCTGAGGTAGACCCACCAGTGTTCTTCCTTGGCCAGCCCGCCCTGCTCCACCAGCGCTAGCGGCAGCACCACGAAGCTGGCCATGAGGATGGCGTGCAGCACACCGATGCCCAGGTTCAGGCGCAGCAGCTCGCGGTTGCGCAGGGTCGGCAGCAGCGCCTGGCGCGCCACGCCGGACTCGCGATGCTGCAGGGTACGCGGGGCGCGCGGCACCCACAGGGCGACGATCAGCAGGCCGAGCAGGGCCATGCCGGCGGTGACCCAGAACAGCCCGGCCAGGCCGAAGGCGCGGGTCAGCAGCGGGCCGGCCACCATGGCCACGGCGAACGACAGGCCGATGCTCATGCCGATCATGGCCATGGCCTTGGTCCGATGCTGTTCGCGGGTCAGATCGGAAAGCAGCGCCATCACCGCCGCCGAGATGGCACCGGCACCCTGCAGCACGCGCCCGGCGATCACCCCCCAGATGGAGTCGGCATTGGCCGCCAGGGCGGCGCCGGCGGCGAAGATCAGCAGGCCGACATAGATCACCGGCAGGCGGCCAATACGGTCGGAGAGCATGCCGAAGGGAATCTGCAGCACGGCCTGGGTCAGGCCGTAGGCGCCGATGGCCAGGCCGATCAGCGCCGGGGTGGCGCCGCTCAGATCCATGCCGTAGGTGGCCAGCACCGGCAGGACCATGAACATGCCCAGCATGCGGAAGGCGAACACCAGGGCCAGGCCACCGGCGGCGCGGGTCTCGCTGGCGCTCATGCGCTCGCTGTGCGGATCGTGCATGGAAAAACCCCGAACAAATTGGCCGGCGATTCTACCAGCCCAGCCCCGGCCATTACAGGCGCGGCGCTTTGCCGCGTGGCGGCGCACGGCCGTATACTTTGCCGTTTCCGCCCGCCACCTGCGAGGCCGTTCGTGGACAAGATTCTGATCCGGGGTGCGCGCACCCATAACCTGAAAAACGTCGACCTGACCCTGCCGCGCGACAAGCTGATCGTGATCACCGGCCTGTCCGGTTCCGGCAAGTCGTCGCTGGCCTTCGATACCCTCTATGCCGAGGGTCAGCGCCGCTACGTGGAGTCCCTGTCGGCCTACGCCCGGCAGTTCCTGTCGATGATGGAGAAGCCCGACGTCGACACCATCGAGGGCCTCTCCCCGGCCATCTCCATCGAGCAGAAGTCCACTTCGCACAACCCGCGTTCGACGGTGGGCACCATCACCGAGATCTACGACTACCTGCGCCTGCTCTATGCCCGCGTCGGCATCCCGCGCTGCCCGGACCACGACGTGCCGCTGGAAGCGCAGACCGTCAGCCAGATGGTCGACCAGGTGCTGGCCCTGCCCGAGGGGCGCAAGCTGATGCTGCTGGCCCCGGTAATCCGCGAGCGCAAGGGCGAGCACCTGGCGGTGTTCGACGAGCTGCGCGCCCAGGGCTTCGTGCGTGCACGGGTCAATGGCAAGCTCTACGAGCTGGACGAGCTGCCCAAGCTGGACAAGCAGAAGAAGCACAGCATCGACGTGGTGGTGGATCGCTTCAAGGTGCGCGAGGACCTGCAGCAGCGTCTGGCCGAGTCCTTCGAGACCGCCATCAACCTGGCCGACGGCATCGCCCTGGTCGCGCCAATGGATGAAGAGCCGGGCGACGAGATCATCTTCTCCGCGCGCTTCGCCTGCCCGCACTGCGGCCACTCGATCAGCGAGCTGGAGCCCAAGCTGTTCTCCTTCAACAACCCGGCCGGCGCCTGCCCGACCTGCGACGGCCTGGGCGTGAAGCAGTTCTTCGATGCCAAGCGCCTGGTCAACGGCGAGCTGACCCTGGCCGAAGGCGCGATCCGTGGCTGGGACCGGCGCAACGTCTACTACTTCCAGATGCTCGGCTCGCTGGCCGCGCATTACGGCTTCAGCCTGGAGGAGCCGTTCGACGACCTGGCCGCCGAGCACCAGAAGGTGATTCTGTTCGGCAGCGGCGCGCAGAACGTCGACTTCAAGTACCTCAACGACCGTGGCGATATCGTCAAACGCTCGCATCCGTTCGAGGGCATCATCCCCAACCTGGAGCGGCGCTACCGCGAGACCGAGTCGGCCACCGTGCGCGAGGAGCTGGCCAAGTTCCTCAGCACCCAGCCCTGTCCGGACTGCCGCGGCACCCGCCTGCGCCGCGAGGCGCGCCACGTATGGGTCGGCGAGCGCACCCTGCCGGCGGTCACCGGCCTGCCGGTGGGCGAGGCCTGCGACTACTTCGGCGCCATGCACCTCACCGGGCGGCGTGGCGAGATCGCCGAGAAGATCCTCAAGGAAATCCGCGAGCGCCTGCAGTTCCTGGTCAACGTCGGCCTCGACTACCTGACCCTGGATCGCAGCGCCGACACATTGTCCGGTGGCGAAGCGCAGCGCATCCGCCTGGCCAGCCAGATCGGCGCCGGCCTGGTCGGCGTCATGTACATCCTCGACGAGCCGTCCATCGGCCTGCACCAGCGCGACAACGAGCGCCTGCTGGGCACCCTCACCCACCTGCGCAATCTGGGCAATACGGTGATCGTCGTCGAGCACGACGAGGACGCTATCCGCCTGGCCGACTATGTGGTGGATATCGGCCCCGGTGCCGGCGTGCACGGCGGCCAGGTGGTCGCCGAAGGTACCCCGGACCAGGTGATGAACCACCCCGACTCGCTGACCGGCAAGTACCTCTCCGGCCGCGAGAAGATCCGCTACCCGGCGCAGCGCACCGCGCGCGACAAGAAGAAGCTGCTCAAGCTCAAGGGCGCGCGCGGCAACAACCTGCGCAACGTCGACCTGGAGATTCCGGTCGGCCTGCTCACCTGCGTCACCGGCGTGTCCGGCTCGGGCAAGTCGACGCTGATCAACAATACCCTGTTCCCGCTCACCGCCACCGCGCTGAACGGCGCCACCACCCTGGAAGCCGCCCCGCACGATTCGTTCGACGGCCTGCAGCACCTGGACAAGGTGGTCGACATCGACCAGAGCCCGATCGGCCGCACGCCGCGCTCGAACCCGGCGACCTACACCGGCCTGTTCACCCCGATCCGCGAGCTGTTCGCCGGCGTGCCGGAGTCGCGCTCGCGCGGCTACGGCCCGGGGCGCTTCAGCTTCAACGTCAAGGGCGGGCGCTGCGAGGCCTGCCAGGGCGACGGCGTGATCAAGGTGGAGATGCACTTCCTGCCGGACATCTACGTGCCCTGCGACGTGTGCAAGGGCAAGCGCTACAACCGCGAGACCCTGGAGATCAAGTACAAGGGCAAGAGCATCACCGAGGTGCTCGACATGACCATCGAGGACGCCCGCGCGTTCTTCGACGCGGTGCCGGCCCTGGCGCGCAAGCTGCAGACTCTGGTCGACGTCGGCCTGGCCTATATCAAGCTGGGGCAGAGCGCGACCACTCTGTCCGGCGGCGAGGCGCAGCGGGTCAAGCTGAGCCGCGAGCTGAGCAAGCGCGACACCGGCAAGACCCTGTATATCCTCGATGAACCCACGACGGGCCTGCACTTCGCCGATATCCAGCAACTGCTCGACGTACTGCATCGCCTGCGCGACCACGGCAACACCGTGGTAGTGATCGAACACAATCTGGACGTGATCAAGACCGCCGACTGGCTGGTCGACCTCGGCCCCGAGGGCGGCTCCAAGGGCGGCATGATCATCGCCACCGGCACCCCGGAGGAAGTCGCCGCCAACCCGGCATCGCATACCGGGCACTTCCTCAAGCCGCTGCTGGAACGGGACAGGACTGACGGCAGCGGCAAGCTGCAAGCCTCAAGCAGCCAGTAACGGCAAGAGCGAAAAAGCCAGAGCACGGACAATGCTCTGGCTTTTTCTTGTGGCTTGCCGCTTGAAGCTTAGGGCTCAACCTTGGCTCAGGCCAGATCGAAGCGATCCAGGTTCATCACCTTGGTCCAGGCGGCGACGAAGTCCCTGACCAGCCGCTCCTTGCCATCGGCGCTGGCGTAGACCTCGGCATAGGCGCGCAGCACCGAGTTGGAGCCGAAGATCAGGTCGTTACGGGTGCCGCTGAACTTCACCGCCCCGCTCTTGCGGCACTTGCCCTCGAACACTTCCGCCCCGGCATCCTTGGCCTTCCACTCGATGCCCATGTCCAGCAGGTTGACGAAGAAGTCGTTGGACAGCACGCCGACCTTGTCGGTGAACACGCCGTGGGAGCCGCCATCGTGATTGGCGCCCAGCACCCGCAGGCCGCCGACCAGCGCGGTCAGCTCGGGCGCGGTCAGGGTCAGCAGTTGCGCCTTGTCGATCAGCAGGGCCTCGGTCGGCACGCCGAGCCCGGCCTGCTTGTAGTTGCGGAAACCGTCGGCCAGGGGCTCCAGCACGGCGAAGGATTCCACATCGGTCTGGTCCTGACGGGCATCGACCCGGCCCGGCGCGAAGGGCACATCGACGCTGATCCCGGCGGCCTTGGCCGCCTGCTCGACGCCGACATTACCGGCCAGCACCATGACATCGGCCAGCGACGCCTTGCCCGAAGCCTTCTGGATATCCACCAGCTTGGGCAACGCCTTGATCGCGCGCTGGTTGACCGCCCAGTCCTTCTGCGGAGCCAGGGCCAGGCGCGCGCCGTTGGCGCCGCCGCGCTTGTCGCCGCCACGGAAGGTCGAGGCCGCGGCCCAGGCCACCGACACCAGGTCGCCCACCGACAGCCCGCTGGCCGCGATCCTGGCCTTGAGGTCGGCGATATCGGCTGCACTCGGGTTATGCGTGGCGGCCGGCAGCGGGTCCTGCCAGATCAGGTCTTCCTGCGGGACTTCCGGGCCCAGGTAGCGCGCCTTCGGCCCCATGTCGCGGTGGGTCAGCTTGAACCAGGCGCGGGCGAAGGCATCGGCGAAGGCCTGCGGGTCATCGTGGAAGCGCTTGGAGATCTTGCCGAACTCCGGATCGAAGCGCAGGGTCAGGTCGGTGGTGAGCATGGTCGGCTTGTGGAACTTGCCGGGCACATGGGCGTCCGGAATGATCTCCGGCGCGTCCTTGGCCACCCACTGCTTGGCACCGGCGGGCGACTGGGTCAGCTCCCACTCGTACTTGAACAGGTTCTCGAAGAAGTTGTTGCTCCACAGCGCCGGGGTCTTGGTCCAGGTCACCTCGATGCCGCTGGAGATGGTGTCCTTGCCATGGCCGCTGCCGAAGTCGCTCATCCAGCCCAGGCCCTGGGCCTCGATGGGCGCGCCCTCGGGCTCCGGCCCCTTGTGCGACTCCGGCGCGGCGCCGTGGGCCTTGCCGAAGGTGTGGCCGCCGGCGATCAGGGCGACGATCTCCTCGTCGTCCATGGCCATGCGGTTGAAGGTGGCGCGGATGTCCTTGGCCGCCTCCATGTAGTCGCCGCTGGCGTTGGGCCCCTCGGGGTTCACGTAGATCAGGCCCATGTGGGTGGCACCGAAGGGCGCGCTCAGCTCGCGGTCACCCTTGACCCGCTCGGGATCGACACCCAGCCACTGCATCTCGGCGCCCCAGTTGACGTCCAGGTCCGGTTCCCAGACATCCTCGCGCCCCCCGGCGAAGCCGAAGGTACGAAAGCCCATGGACTCCAGCGCCACGTTGCCGGCGAGGATCAGCAGGTCGGCCCAGGAGATCTGTTGGCCATACTTCTGCTTGATCGGCCAGAGCAAACGCCGGGTCTTGTCGATATTGACGTTGTCCGGCCAGGAGTTGAGCGGAGCGAAGCGCTGCTGACCGCGGCCACCGCCGCCGCGGCCATCGACGGTGCGATAGGTACCGGCGGCGTGCCAGGTCATGCGGATCATCTGCGGGCCATAGTGACCGAAGTCGGCCGGCCACCAGTCCTGGGAGTCAGTCATCAGCTTGACCAGGTCGGCCTTGAGCGCCTGATAATCGAGCTGCTTGAACGCGTCGCGATAGTTGAACTGCTCGCCGAACGGGCTGGACTTGTCCGAGTGCTGGTTCAGCAGGTCCACGCGCAGCTGGTTGGGCCACCAGTCCTGGTTGCTGGTACCGCCGCCGGCGACATGATGAAACGGGCATTTTCCGGGATTGGACATCGTTCTCTCCTTTCTCCTCATCGGGTCGGTCCCGTCGACTGCGACCGACAATGGATCAAGAGTAGACCCGCCCATTCAGAAGAACCAATTTATGGAGAGTAACGATCTAATAGTTTTTATCTCTTGATAAGGAGGCATAGGTCTGTCCGCACACCCGGCCTCAGCCGCCGCCCCATATGCCCTTCCGCGGAAACAAAAAACCGGGCCATGGCCCGGTTTCTTGTGGTGCGGAAACTGCTTATTCGGCAGCTTCTACGGCTTCGCCGGCGACCTTGCGGTCAACCAGCTCGACGTACGCCATGGGGGCGTTGTCGCCGGCGCGGAAACCGCACTTGAGGATGCGCAGGTAGCCGCCCTGACGGGTGGCGTAGCGCTTGCCCAGGTCGTTGAACAGCTTGCCGACGATGGCTTTCGAACGAGTACGGTCGAAGGCCAGACGACGGTTGGCGACGCTGTCTACCTTGGCCAGGGTGATCAGCGGCTCGGCAACGCGGCGCAGTTCCTTGGCTTTCGGCAGGGTGGTCTTGATCAGTTCGTGTTCGAACAGCGACACCGCCATGTTCTGGAACATGGCCTTGCGGTGGGCGCTGGTGCGGCTCAGGTGACGGCCACTTTTACGATGACGCATGATTGAAATTCCTTACCAAACGTTCAGTTCGGTGATTACGGACGATCAGGCAGTCGCCTTATCGTCCTTCTTCAGACTTGCCGGCGGCCAGTTGTCGAGGCGCATGCCGAGGGACAGACCACGGGAGGCCAGAACGTCCTTGATCTCGGTCAGGGACTTCTTGCCCAGGTTCGGAGTCTTGAGCAGCTCTACTTCGGTGCGCTGAATCAGGTCGCCGATGTAGTAGATGTTCTCCGCCTTCAGGCAGTTGGCCGAACGCACGGTCAGCTCGAGGTCATCGACCGGACGCAGCAGGATCGGATCGATCTCGTCTTCCTGCTCGACCACCACCGGCTCGCTGTCGCCCTTCAGGTCGACGAAAGCCGCCAGCTGGTGCTGGAGGATGGTCGCGGCACGACGGATGGCCTCTTCAGGGTCCAGGGTGCCGTTGGTTTCCAGATCGAGGACCAGCTTGTCCAGGTTGGTGCGCTGCTCGACGCGGGCGTTTTCCACCACATAAGCCACACGACGGACCGGGCTGAAGGAAGCGTCCAGTTGCAGACGGCCGATGCTACGGCTCTCTTCCTCATCGCTCTGACGGGCGTCGGCCGGCTCGTAGCCACGGCCACGACGCACGGTGAGCTTCATGTTCAGAGCGCCGTTGTCCGCCAGGTTGGCGATCACGTGGTCGCCGTTGACGATCTCGACGTCGTGATCCAGCTGGATATCGGCAGCGGTGACCGCGCCCGCGCCCTTCTTGGACAGGCTCAGGGTGACTTCGTCACGGCCGTGCAGCTTGATGGCCAGACCTTTCAGGTTGAGCAGGATCTCAATCACGTCTTCCTGCACGCCTTCGATCGCGGAGTACTCATGGAGTACGCCGTCGATCTCGGCCTCGACCACTGCACAGCCAGGCATGGAGGACAACAGGATGCGACGCAGCGCGTTGCCCAGGGTATGGCCAAAACCACGCTCGAGGGGCTCGAGGGTGATCTTGGCGCGGGTCGGACTGACCGCCTGAACGTCGATGTGACGGGGGGTCAGGAACTCATTTACCGAAATCTGCATGGATGCACCTATTTTCTAGCCCTTACTTGGAGTAGAGCTCGACAATCAGGCTCTCGTTGATGTCGGAGGACAGATCGCTGCGAACCGGGACGCTCTTGAACACGCCGGACTTCTTCTCAGCATCCACTTCGACCCACTCAACGCGACCACGCTGGCCGCACAGCTCGAGAGCCTGGGCGATACGCAGCTGGTTCTTGGCCTTTTCGCGAACGGCTACCACATCACCAGCCTTGACCTGGTAGGACGGGACGTTCACGGTCGAACCGTTCACGGTGATGGCTTTGTGCGATACCAGCTGACGGGATTCGGCGCGGGTGGCACCAAAGCCCATGCGGTAAACCACGTTGTCGAGACGGCATTCCAGCAGCTGCAGCAGGTTCTCGCCGGTAGCGCCCTTACGACGGGCAGCTTCCTTGTAGTAACCGCTGAACTGACGCTCCAGCACGCCGTAGATACGACGGACTTTCTGCTTCTCACGCAGCTGGGTGCCGTAGTCGGACTGACGGCCACGGCGAGCGCCGTGCTGGCCGGGAGCCGACTCGATGTTGCACTTGGATTCGAGCGCGCGCGCACCACTCTTCAGGAAGAGGTCGGTGCCTTCACGGCGAGACAGTTTGCACTTGGGACCAATGTAACGAGCCATTCTTCACTGTCTCCTATTACACGCGACGCTTCTTCGGCGGACGGCACCCGTTATGCGGGATCGGCGTCACGTCGGTGATGCTGGCGATTTTGTAGCCGCAGGCGTTCAGAGCACGCACGGCGGATTCGCGACCCGGGCCCGGGCCCTTGACGTTCACGTCGAGGTTCTTCAGACCGTATTCCAGAGCAGCCTGACCGGCACGCTCGGCAGCCACCTGGGCAGCGAACGGGGTGCTCTTACGGGAGCCGCGGAAACCGGAACCACCGGAGGTCGCCCAGGACAGAGCATTGCCCTGACGATCGGTGATGGTAACGATGGTGTTGTTGAAAGAAGCGTGGATATGGGCGATGCCATCCACCACTGTCTTTTTGACTTTCTTACGAGTACGAGCAGCAGGCTTAGCCATGACTTAATTCCTGTCGATACGCGGGCGCAATTACTTGCGGATCGGCTTACGCGGGCCCTTACGGGTACGCGCGTTGGTCTTGGTGCGCTGACCGCGGACCGGCAGGCCACGGCGATGACGCAGACCGCGGTAGCAGCCCAGGTCCATCAGACGCTTGATCTTCATGTTGACTTCGCGGCGCAGATCACCCTCGGTGAGGATCTTGCCGACTTCGCCACGCAGCTGCTCGATCTGCTCGTCAGAGAGATCTTTGATTTTTGCCGCCGGGTTGACACCGGTGGTGGCGCAGATCTTCTGCGCAGTGGTGCGACCAACACCGTAGATGTAGGTCAGCGAGATAACAGCGTGCTTGTTATCCGGAATGTTGACGCCTGCAATACGGGCCATTCAGTGGAACTCCAATTGACAGCTACCCACGCCCTGGAAGCCAAGAAATAGGGCGCGCGATATTAGCGCTGTAATAACAAAGAATCAACCCGGCAGCGCACTAGCTGCCGGGCTCATTACGCGTGAATCACACTCAGCCTTGGCGCTGCTTGTGACGCGGCTCCGCGCTGCAGATCACGCGCACGACGCCGTCGCGACGGATGACCTTGCAGTTGCGGCACAGCTTCTTGACCGATGCACGAACTTTCATCAGTAACTCCTAGAACCTTACGGAAACCATGTCAGCGGAGCATGCCGCCGCCATAGCCCTTCAGGTTGGCTTTCTTCATCAGGGATTCGTACTGATGCGAAACGAGGTGCGATTGTACTTGGGCCATAAAGTCCATCACAACCACGACCACGATCAGCAACGAGGTCCCGCCAAGGTAGAACGGAACGTTGGCTGCCACCTGCAGGAACTGCGGGAGGAGGCAAACGGCCGTCATGTACAGAGCACCGAACATGGTCAAGCGGGTCAGCACGCCATCGATATAGCGCGCGGATTGCTCGCCCGGACGGATGCCCGGAATAAAGGCACCGGACTTCTTCAGGTTTTCCGCTACGTCTTTCGGGTTGAACATCAGCGCCGTATAGAAGAAGCAGAAGAAGATGATCCCTGCACTAAACAGCAGAATGTTCAACGGCTGACCGGGAGCGATCGCCTGCGAGATGTCCTGCAGCCAGCCCAGACCTTCGGACTGACCGAACCAGGTCCCCAGCGAAGCCGGGAACAGCAGGAGACTGCTGGCGAAGATGGCCGGGATCACGCCCGCCATATTCACCTTCAGCGGCAGGTGGCTGGTCTGCGCCGCGAAGACCTTGCGGCCCTGCTGACGCTTGGCGTAGTGCACCGCAATGCGACGCTGGCCACGCTCGATGAACACCACGAAACCGATGATCGCTACCGCCAGCAGGCCGATGGCGATCAGGGCGAAGATGTTGATATCGCCCTGACGAGCAGACTCGAAGGACTGCCCGATCGCCGACGGCAGACCGGCCACGATGCCTGCAAAAATCAGCATCGAGATACCGTTGCCGACACCGCGCTCGGTGATCTGCTCGCCCAGCCACATCATGAACATGGCGCCGGACACGAAGGTCGTCACCGCCACGAAGTGGAAGCCGAAATCAACCGAGAACGCAACGCCCTGGCTGGCCAGGCCAACGGACATGCCGATGGCCTGGACGATCGCCAGGACGAGAGTGCCGTAGCGGGTGTACTGGCTGATCTTGCGACGGCCAGCTTCACCTTCCTTCTTCAACTGCTCCAGCTGCGGACTGACAGCGGTCATCAACTGCATGATGATCGATGCCGAGATGTACGGCATGATCCCCAGCGCGAAGATGCTCATCCGCTCCAGCGCGCCGCCGGAAAACATGTTGAACAGGCTAAGAATGGTCCCCTCGTTCTGCCGGAACAGGTCGGCCAGCCGGTCAGGGTTGATTCCGGGCACCGGAATGTGCGCGCCGATCCGATAGACGATGATCGCCAGGAACAGGAAACGCAGTCGAGCCCAGAGCTCGGACAACCCGCCATTGCTGAGCGCGGAGAGAGCACCTTGCTTAGCCATTTAGTCCTCGAACTTACCGCCAGCTGCTTCGATGGCCGCACGCGCACCCTTGGTGGCGGCGATGCCCTTGAGGGTGACCGCGCGACCAACCTCGCCGGACAGCATGACTTTCACACGCTGCACGTTCTGGTTGATCACGTTGGCATCCTTCAGCGACTGCAGGGTTACGACATCGCCTGCCACCTTGGCCAGCTCGGAAGTGCGCACTTCAGCGCGATCCATGGCCTTCAGGGAAACGAAGCCGAACTTCGGCAGACGACGGTGCAGCGGCTGCTGGCCGCCCTCGAAGCCGGGGGCAATCTTGCCACCGGTACGCGAGGTCTGGCCCTTGTGGCCGCGGCCACCGGTCTTACCGAGGCCGCTACCGATACCGCGACCCAGGCGACGCTTCTCGCGACGGGCACCCGGCGCGGAACGCAGATCGTTCAGTTGCATGATTAACCCTCCACCTTCAGCAGGTAGTAAGCCTTGTTGATCATGCCGCGGTTTTCAGGAGTGTCCTGAACTTCGACGGTGTGACCGATGCGACGCAGGCCCAGGCCCTTGACGCAAGCTTTGTGGTTGGCCAGACGGCCATTGGTGCTCTTGACCAGAGTGACTTTTACGGTAGCCATGATCAGAGAATCTCCTCGACGCTCTTACCACGCTTGGCAGCCACGGATTCCGGCGACTGCATGGCCTTCAGACCCTTGAAGGTGGCGTACACCACGTTCACCGGGTTGGTAGAGCCGTAGCACTTGGCCAGAACGTTCTGCACACCAGCCACTTCCAGCACGGCACGCATGGCGCCGCCGGCGATGATGCCGGTACCTTCGGAGGCCGGCTGCATGAACACGTGGGACGCGCCATGCACGGACTTCATCGCGTACTGCAGAGTGGTACCGTTCAGGTCGACCTGGATCATGTTGCGACGCGCGGCTTCCATCGCCTTCTGGATGGCGGCCGGCACTTCGCGGGACTTGCCGCGACCGAAACCGACGCGACCCTTGCCATCACCCACCACGGTCAGCGCGGTGAAGGTGAAGATACGGCCACCCTTTACGGTCTTGGCAACGCGGTTAACCTGGACCAGCTTCTCGATGTAGCCTTCGCCCTGGGCATCGTCGCGGTTGTCGCGATCGCGCTTTTGCTCGTGATTTGCCATAACTTAGAACTCCAGCCCGCCTTCACGAGCAGCATCAGCCAGCGCTTTCACACGGCCGTGGTACTTGAAGCCAGAACGGTCGAACGCTACCTGGGTGACGCCAGCGGCTTTCGCACGCTCGGCGACCAGCAGGCCGACTTTCTTGGCCGCGTCGACGTTGCCGGTGGCGCCGTCACGCAGTTCTTTGTCCAGGGTCGAGGCGCTGGCCAGAACCTTGGCGCCGTCGGCCGAAATGACCTGGGCGTAGATGTGCTGGGAAGAGCGGTACACGCAGAGGCGTACGGTTTCCAGCTCGCGCATTTTCAGGCGTGCCTTGCGAGCGCGACGCAGACGAGTTTCTTTCTTTACGCTCATTTGCTATGCCCTACTTCTTCTTAGCTTCTTTGCGACGTACGACTTCGTCGGCGTAGCGCACACCCTTGCCCTTGTACGGCTCGGGACGACGGAAGTCGCGGATCTCCGCAGCCACCTGACCGACCAGCTGCTTGTCGATGCCCTTGATCAGGATATCGGTCTGGCTGGGGGTTTCGGCGGTAACGCCCTGCGGCAGTTCGTAGTCGATCGGATGGGAGAAGCCCAGCGCGAGATTCAGCACCTGACCTTTGGCCTGGGCCTTGTAACCCACGCCGACCAGCTGCAGCTTGCGCTCGAAGCCTTGGCTCACGCCAATGACCATGTTGTTGACCAGTGCACGGGTGGTACCGGCCATGGCCTTGTTCTGCTGATCGCCATTGCGGGCGGCAAAACGCAGCTCACCGGAGTCCTGGATGACTTCCACGGACGGGTGCACGTTGAGTTCGAGGGAGCCTTTGGCGCCCTTGATAGACAGCTGCTGGCCAGCGAGTTTGACCTCGACACCTGCCGGCAGCTTGACGGGGTTCTTAGCAACGCGAGACATGCTTATCCCCCCTTAGAACACAGTGCAGAGCACTTCACCGCCGACACCGGCAGCGCGTGCAGCACGATCAGTCATCACACCCTTGTTGGTGGAGACGATCGAAACGCCCAGACCACCGCGTACTTTCGGCAGCTGATCGACGGATTTGTACTGGCGCAGGCCTGGACGGCTGGCGCGCTTCACTTCTTCGATGACCGGACGGCCTTCGAAGTACTTCAGCTCGATGGACAGTTGCGGCTTGGCGTCGCCACTGACCTGATAACCCGCGATGTAACCTTCGTCCTTGAGAACTTTGGCTACTGCCACCTTCAGCTTGGAAGACGGCATGCTTACTACCGACTTTTCAGCCATCTGGGCATTACGGATACGAGTTAGCATGTCCGCTAACGGGTCCTGCATACTCATGGGCTAGATGCTCCTGAAACAAAAAGAACAGCCTTTCGGCTGGAACCATCCACGAGCCCGAAAATACCAGGCTCAGGAGAGCCGGACATTCTAGAGATCGATCAAAAATGAATCAAGCCCCAAAGGGGCCTGATCGATAAAACAAAGCCGGCTGACGCCGGCTTCGCTTTTTCTTACCAGCTGGCTTTCACCAGACCCGGTACGTCACCGCGCATGGCGGCCTCGCGCAGCTTGTTACGCGCAAGACCGAACTTGCGGTACACGCCGTGCGGACGGCCGGTGATGCGGCAACGGTTACGCAGGCGGCTGGCGCTGGCGTCACGCGGTTGCTTCTGCAGGGCGACCTGGGCTTCCCAACGCTGCTCCGGAGTGGAGTTCGGGCTGGCAATCACAGCTTTGAGCTCTGCACGCTTCTTGGCGAACTTGGCGACCAGACGCTGACGCTTCTGCTCGCGGTTCTTCATGCTCTCTTTGGCCATTTCCTACTCCAATCAGTTGCGGAACGGGAAGTTGAAGGCGCGCAGCAGGGCGCGACCCTCATCGTCCGTACGGGCAGTGGTGGTCAGGGTGATGTCCAGACCACGCAGAGCATCGATCTTGTCGTAATCGATTTCCGGGAAGATGATCTGCTCTTTCACGCCCATGCTGTAGTTGCCACGGCCGTCGAAGGACTTGGCATTCAGGCCGCGGAAGTCACGCACGCGCGGCAGGGAGATGGAGAGCAGGCGATCCAGGAATTCGTACATGCGATCGCGGCGCAGGGTCACCTTGACACCGATCGGCCAACCTTCACGAACCTTGAAGCCGGCAATGGACTTGCGGGCGTAGGTCACGACGGGCTTCTGACCGGTGATCTTTTCCAGGTCGGCTACGGCGTTTTCGATGATCTTCTTGTCACCGATCGCTTCGCCAAGACCCATGTTCAGGGTGATTTTGGTAACGCGCGGAACTTCCATCACGTTCGCCAGCTTCAGTTCATCCTTCAGCTTCGGAGCGATCTGGTTCCGGTAAATCTCTTTCAGTCGTGCCATGGGTTTCTACCTATGATTCTCAAGCGCCAACCGGCTTTTGGGTGGACTTGAAGACACGAATTTTCTTGCCGTCTTCGACCTTGAAGCCAACGCGATCAGCCTTGTTGGTTTCGCTGTTGAAGATAGCGACGTTGGACACGTGCAGGGGCGCCTCTTTCTCGACGATACCGCCCTGAACACCGATCATCGGGTTCGGCTTGGTATGACGCTTGACGAGGTTGATGCCGCCGACGATCAGACGATCGTCAGCCAGCACTTTCAGCACCTTGCCGCGCTTGCCCTTGTCTTTGCCGGCGATGACGATGATCTCGTCGTCACGACGAATCTTTTGCATGACGGCTTCTCCTTACAGCACTTCGGGGGCGAGCGAGACGATCTTCATGAACTTCTCGGAACGCAGTTCACGAGTCACCGGCCCGAAGATACGGGTGCCGATCGGCTCTTGCTTGTTGTTCAGCAGAACAGCGGCGTTGCCGTCGAAGCGAATGATCGAGCCGTCGGCACGACGTACGCCGTGCTTGGTGCGAACCACGACAGCGGTCATCACCTGGCCTTTCTTCACTTTGCCGCGCGGAATCGCTTCCTTCACGGTGACCTTGATGATGTCGCCGATACCGGCGTAACGACGGTGCGAACCACCAAGGACCTTGATGCACATAACGCGACGAGCACCGCTGTTGTCAGCGACGTCGAGCATGGATTGAGTCTGAATCATATCTTTCTCCGACCCTTAGTCCTTAGACTTCCACGGCACGTTCGACGACTTCCACCAGGGCCCAGGACTTGGTCTTGGCCAGCGGACGGGTCTCACGAATGGTGACCTTGTCGCCGATCTTGCACTGGTTGGTTTCGTCGTGGGCGTGCAGCTTGGTCGAACGCTTCACGTACTTACCGTAGATCGGGTGCTTGACGCGACGCTCGATCAGAACGGTGATGGTCTTGTCCATTTTGTCGCTGACGACGCGGCCGGTCAGCGTACGGACGGTTTTCTCTGCTTCAGCCATGATCACTTACCTGCCTGCTGGTTGAGCACAGTTTTCACGCGAGCGATGTCGCGCTTCACTTGCGAGAGCAGGTGAGACTGCCCCAACTGACCAGTCGCCTTCTGCATGCGCAGATTGAACTGGTCGCGCAGCAGGCCGAGCAGTTGCTCGTTCAGCTGCTGAACCGATTTTTCACGGAGTTCTTTCGCTTTCATCACATCACCGTCCGCTTAACAAAGGAGGTGGCGAGGGGCAGCTTTGCAGCAGCCAGGGCGAAAGCCTCACGCGCCAGCTCTTCCGGAACACCTTCGATCTCGTACAGCACCTTGCCCGGCTGGATCTGGGCTACCCAGTACTCCACACCACCCTTACCTTTACCCATACGAACTTCGAGGGGCTTCTTGGTAACCGGCTTGTCCGGGAACACGCGGATCCAGATCTTGCCGCCACGCTTAACGTGACGAGTCAGGGCGCGACGGGCTGCCTCGATCTGACGAGCAGTCAGGCGACCACGGGAAACAGCTTTCAGGGCGAACTCGCCGAAGCTGACCTTGCTACCGCGATGAGCCAGACCACGGTTGTGGCCGGTCATCTGCTTGCGGAATTTTGTACGCTTGGGTTGCAGCATGTTGCGTACTCCTTACTTAGCAGCTTTCTTGCGCGGCGCCGGAGCGGCAGGCTTGGACTCTTCCAGCTGGCCACCGATGACCTCGCCCTTGAAGATCCACACCTTCACACCGATCACACCGTAAGTGGTGTGCGCCTCGTAGGTGGAGTAATCGATATCGGCACGCAGGGTGTGCAGGGGCACACGACCTTCGCGATACCACTCGGTACGGGCGATTTCCGCGCCACCGAGACGACCACTCACCTGGATCTTGATGCCCTTGGCACCAATGCGCATGGCGTTCTGTACGGCGCGCTTCATGGCGCGACGGAACATAACGCGACGCTCCAGCTGCTGAGCAACGCTCTGCGCTACCAGCATGGCATCGAGCTCCGGCTTGCGGATTTCCTCGATGTTGATGTGCACCGGCACACCCATTTGCTTGGTCAGGTCCTGACGCAGCTTCTCGACGTCTTCACCCTTCTTGCCAATCACGATACCGGGACGGGCAGTGTGGATGGTGACGCGCGCGGTTTGAGCCGGACGCGCGATGTCGATGCGGCTTACGGACGCGTTTTTTAGTTTGTCCTGGAGGTACTCACGAGCCTGCAGGTCGGCCAGCAGATAATCAGCGTATTGACGCTTGTCTGCGTACCAGACGGAGGTGTGCTCCTTGACGATTCCCAGGCGGATGCCTACGGGATGTACTTTCTGACCCATCTGATCGACTCCGTTACTTGTCCGCAACCTTGACAGTGATATGGCAAGACCGCTTGACGATGCGATCAGCACGGCCCTTGGCACGCGGCATGATGCGCTTAAGCGAACGCCCTTCGTTGACGAAAACGGTGCTGACCTTCAGGTCATCAACGTCCGCGCCTTCGTTGTGCTCGGCGTTGGCAACGGCCGACTCCAGCACTTTCTTCATGATCTCGGCGGCTTTCTTCGAGCTGAAAGCCAGGAGGTTGAGCGCTTCGCCCACCTTCTTCCCGCGGATCTGGTCGGCGACCAAGCGGGCTTTCTGGGCGGAGATTCGAGCGCCCGACAGCTTAGCGGCTACTTCCATCTTTCCTTACCCCTTAACGCTTGGCTTTCTTGTCCGCAGCGTGCCCACGGTAGGTGCGGGTAGCAGCGAACTCGCCGAGTTTGTGGCCGACCATGTCTTCGTTCACGAGGACCGGGACATGCTGACGACCGTTATGCACAGCGATGGTCAGACCGACCATCTGCGGCAGAATGATGGAGCGACGCGACCAGGTTTTAACCGGCTTGCGATCGTTCTTTTCCACCGCAACTTCGACCTTCTTCAACAGGTGAAGATCGATAAAAGGACCTTTTTTCAGAGAACGCGGCACTGTCGTATCCCTCTAGTTACTTGCGGCGACGAACGATCATGTTGTCGGTGCGCTTGTTGGAGCGAGTCTTCGCACCCTTGGTCGGGAAGCCCCACGGCGAAACCGGGTGACGACCACCGGAGGTACGACCCTCACCACCACCGTGCGGGTGATCGACCGGGTTCATGGCAACACCACGAACGGTCGGACGAACGCCACGCCAGCGCTTGGCACCGGCCTTGCCCAGGGAGCGCAGGCTGTGCTCGGAGTTGGAAACCTCGCCCAGGGTCGCACGGCACTCAGCCAGGACCTTGCGCATCTCGCCGGAACGCAGACGCAGGGTGACGTAGGCACCTTCACGAGCCACCAGCTGCACGGAGGCACCGGCGGAGCGAGCCAGCTGAGCGCCCTTGCCCGGCTTCAGCTCGATGCCATGAATGGTCGAACCGACGGGAATGTTGCGCAGCGGCAGGGTGTTACCGACCTTGATCGGAGCAGCGGAACCGGACACCAGCTGATCGCCGGCGCTCACGCCCTTCGGCGCGATGATGTAGCGACGCTCACCGTCGGCATATTTCAGCAGAGCGATGTGCGCGGTGCGGTTCGGATCGTATTCCACGCGCTCAACGACGGCAGGGATGCCATCCTTGTTGCGACGGAAGTCGACCAGACGGTAATGCTGCTTGTGGCCACCGCCGATGTGGCGAGTGGTGATACGACCGTTGTTGTTACGGCCGCCAGTCTTCGACTTCTTCTCGAGCAGCGGAGCGTACGGAGCGCCTTTGTGCAGCTCCTGGTTGACCACCTTGACCACGAAACGGCGGCCAGCGGAAGTCGGTTTGCATTTAACGATTGCCATGATGCGCCCCTACCTTACTCAGCACTGCTGGTGAAATCGAGATCTTGGCCCGGCTGGAGGGAGACGTACGCCTTCTTCCAGTCGTTACGCTTGCCCAGGCCGCGAGCGGTGCGCTTGGTCTTGCCCTGTACGTTGACAGTGCGGACGGCATCTACCTTCACGCTGAACAGGCTTTCGACGGCCTTCTTGATTTCCAGCTTGGTTGCGTCGGTGGCAACCTTGAAAACGAATTGGCTCTTACCATCTGCCAGCACGGAGGCTTTCTCGGAGATGTGCGGGCCAACCAGCACTTTGAATACGCGTTCCTGGTTCATGCCAGCAGCTCCTCGAATTTCTTCACGGCCGACACGGTTACCAGCACTTTGTCGAAGGCGATCAGGCTGACCGGATCGGTGCCTTGAGCGTCGCGGACATCAACGTGCGGCAGGTTGCGCGCAGCCAGGTACAGGTTCTGGTCAACGGCCTCGGTGACGATCAGCACATCGCTCAGACCCATGCCGTTCAGCTTGCCCAGCAGAGCCTTGGTCTTCGGGGCTTCGACGGCGAAGTCTTCGACCACGACCAGACGATCCAGACGAACCAGCTCGGAGAGGATGGAGCGCAGAGCGGCGCGGTACATCTTCTTGTTGAGCTTCTGGCTGTGATCCTGGGTCTTGGCAGCGAAAGTCACGCCACCGCCACGCCAGATCGGGCCAACGCTGGAACCGGAACGAGCACGACCGGTGCCCTTCTGACGCCACGGCTTCTTGCCGCCGCCAGTCACTTCAGCGCGAGTCTTCTGACCACGGGTACCCTGACGACCGCCAGCCATGTAGGCGACGACAGCCTGGTGCACCAGAGTCTCGTTGAACTCGCCGCCGAAAGTGCGCTCGCTGACTTCGATAGCCTGAGCGCCATTTACATTCAGTTGCATCTCAGCTTCCCCTATTAACCGCGAGCTTTGACAGCCGGACGCACCAGCACGTCGCCACCGGTGGCGCCCGGAACGGCACCCTTGACCAGCAGCAGATTACGCTCGGCGTCGACACGGACCACTTCCAGGGACTGCACGGTCACGCGCTCGGCGCCCAGATGACCGGACATTTTCTTGCCCTTGAATACACGACCAGGAGTCTGGCACTGGCCGATGGAGCCCGGAGCGCGGTGGGAAACGGAGTTACCGTGGGTATTGTCCTGACCGCGGAAGTTCCAGCGCTTGATGGTACCGGCATAGCCTTTACCCTTGGACTCGCCGGTGACATCCACCAGCTGGCCAGCTTGGAACAGTTCGGCAGTGATCTGATCGCCGGCCTGGTACTCGCCCTCTTCCAGGCGGAATTCCCAGACACCGCGACCAGCAGCGACATTAGCCTTGGCGAAGTGACCGGCCTGCGCCTTGGTCACGCGGGAAGCGCGACGCTCACCCACGGTCACCTGCACAGCGCGGTAGCCATCGCTCTCTTCGGATTTGAACTGGGTGACGCGATTCGGCTCGATCTCGATGACCGTAACCGGAATGGAGACACCTTCTTCGGTGAAAATGCGGGTCATACCGCATTTACGACCGACTACACCAATAGTCATGTTGTAAACCTCATGAGTGTACGGGGCTTTCACCCGCTATGGCCGCCCATTTCAGAGCGTTACACGACTAAAACCGCAAGGTTTTAGCCGAGGCTGATCTGCACTTCCACGCCTGCCGCAAGGTCGAGCTTCATCAGCGCGTCGACGGTTTTATCCGTCGGCTGGACGATGTCCAGCACACGCTTGTGGGTACGAATTTCGTACTGATCGCGCGCGTCCTTGTTGACGTGCGGGGAGATCAGAACGGTGTACCGCTCTTTGCGGGTAGGCAGAGGAATAGGACCACGCACCTGAGCACCAGTACGTTTCGCGGTTTCCACGATTTCCTGGGTGGATTGATCGATCAGGCGATGGTCAAAAGCCTTCAACCGAATACGGATTTGTTGGTTTTGCATTTTGACCTCAGACTCTATCTCTGCTATCCCCAACGGACGGACTACGCCCGTTAAAAGGAGGCGCAATTGTACGGATGCGCCCAGGGGGTGTCAACTTTTGACCAGCCAAAAGAAAAGGGGCCCCGAAGGGCCCCTCTTCTGACGGTCTTCGATTACTCGATGACCTTGGCAACCACGCCGGCGCCAACGGTACGGCCGCCTTCGCGAATCGCGAAACGCAGGCCGTCGTCCATGGCGATCGGCTTGATCAGGGTGACAACCATCTTGATGTTGTCGCCCGGCATTACCATCTCAACGCCTTCCGGCAGCTCGCACGAACCGGTCACGTCGGTGGTACGGAAGTAGAACTGCGGACGGTAGCCCTTGAAGAACGGGGTGTGACGACCACCTTCTTCCTTGGACAGCACGTACACTTCGGCTTCGAACTTGGTGTGCGGCTTGATGGTGCCCGGCTTGGCCAGAACCTGACCACGCTCGACTTCATCACGCTTGGTGCCGCGCAGCAGCACGCCGCAGTTCTCGCCGGCACGACCTTCGTCGAGCAGCTTGCGGAACATCTCCACGCCGGTGCAGGTGGTCTTGGTGGTCGGACGCAGACCGACGATCTCGATCTCTTCCTGAACCTTGACGATACCGCGCTCGACACGACCGGTTACCACGGTGCCGCGACCGGAGATGGAGAACACGTCCTCGATCGGCATCAGGAACGGCATGTCGATGGCACGCACCGGCTCCGGAATGTAGGAGTCCAGGGTCTCGACCAGCTTCTTCACGGCGGTGGTGCCCAGGCCGTTCTCGTCTTCGCCGTTCAGGGCCATCAGAGCGGAACCGATGACGATCGGAGTGTCGTCACCCGGGAAGTCATAGGTGCTCAGCAGGTCGCGAACTTCCATCTCGACCAGTTCCAGCAGCTCGGCGTCGTCGACCATGTCGGCCTTGTTCAGGAACACGACGATGTAGGGAACACCCACCTGGCGGGACAGCAGGATGTGCTCGCGGGTCTGCGGCATGGGGCCGTCGGCAGCGGAGCAAACCAGGATAGCGCCGTCCATCTGGGCAGCACCGGTGATCATGTTCTTCACGTAGTCGGCGTGGCCCGGGCAGTCAACGTGCGCGTAGTGACGAACATTGGAGTCGTACTCTACGTGAGCGGTGTTGATGGTGATACCACGAGCCTTCTCTTCCGGAGCGGAGTCGATCTTGTCGAAGTCGACGCGAGCGGAACCGAACACTTCCGAGCAGACGCGAGTCAGGGCAGCGGTCAGAGTGGTTTTACCGTGGTCAACGTGACCGATGGTGCCTACGTTGACGTGCGGTTTGTTACGTTCGAATTTTTCCTTAGCCACGACAGTAAACCTCTTACTTAAAGGGCGGGATTAGCCTTGTTTTTTAACCAGAGCTTCGACGATGTTCGACGGAGCTTCTGCGTACTTGGAGAATTCCATGGAGTAGCTGGCGCGACCCTGGGACATGGAGCGAACGTCGGTAGCGTAACCAAACATCTCGCCCAGCGGAACTTCGGCACGGATAACCTTACCGGAAACCGTATCTTCCATACCCTGGATCAGACCACGACGACGGTTCAGGTCGCCCATCACGTCACCCATGTAGTCCTCGGGGGTTACCACCTCGACCTTCATGATCGGCTCAAGCACCTTACCGCCGCCCTTCTGGGCCAGTTGCTTGGTCGCCATGGAGGCAGCGATCTTGAACGCCATCTCGTTGGAGTCGACGTCGTGGTAGGAACCATCGAACACGGTCGCCTTCAGGCCGATCAGCGGATAGCCGGCGACGACGCCGTTCTTCATCTGCTCTTCGATACCCTTCTGGATCGCCGGGATGTATTCCTTCGGAACCACACCGCCCACGACTTCGTTGGCGAACACCAGACCTTCGGTGATATTGCCCTTGTCGTCCACGTCGGCCGCCGAGAAGCGGATCCAGCAGTGACCGAACTGGCCGCGACCACCGGACTGACGAACGAACTTGCCTTCGATCTCGACGTTAACGCCGGTGATGGTTTCACGGTAGGAAACCTGCGGCTTGCCGATGTTGGCCTCGACGCCGAACTCGCGCTTCATGCGGTCGACGAGGATGTCCAGGTGCAGCTCGCCCATACCGGAGATGATGGTCTGACCGGTTTCTTCGTCGGTCTTGACGCGGAACGACGGGTCTTCCTGGGCCAGCTTGCCCAGAGCGATACCCATCTTCTCCTGGTCGGCCTTGGTCTTCGGCTCGACAGCCACCGAGATCACCGGCTCCGGGAAGTCCATGCGCTCGAGAATGATCGGCTTCTCGATGTCGCACAGGGTGTCACCGGTGGTGACGTCCTTCATGCCGATCAGGGCGGCGATGTCGCCAGCGCGCACCTCCTTGATCTCGTCACGCTGGTTGGCGTGCATCTGCACCATACGACCAACGCGCTCTTTCTTGCCCTTGACCGAGTTGAGCACGGAGCTACCGGACTCCAGCACGCCCGAGTAGACACGCACGAAGGTCAGGGTACCGACGAAGGGGTCGGTGGCGATCTTGAACGCCAGGGCGGAGAACGGCGCATTGTCGTCGGCGTGACGCTCGTCTTTCGGAGCCTCGTCGCCTTCGTCGATATGATCCGGGTGGATACCCTGGATCGCCGGAATCTCGGTCGGCGCCGGCAGGAAGTCGATGACGGCATCGAGAACCAGGGGCACGCCCTTGTTCTTGAACGAGGAACCGCAAACGGCCGGAACGATTTCACAGGCGATGGTACGCATACGCAGACCGGCCTTGATGTCCTCGATGGAGAGGTCGCCCTCTTCGAGGTACTTGTTCATCAGCTCTTCATTGGCCTCGGCAGCCGCCTCGACCATGTTGTTGCGCCACTCGTTGGCCAGGTCAACCAGCTCGGCGGGAATCTCTTCCTCGCGATAGGTGGTGCCCTTGTCGTCATCGTTCCAGTAGATGGCCTTCATCGACATCAGGTCGATCTGCCCCTGGAAGTCATCTTCCGCACCGATGGCCAGCTGAACCGGAACCGGGGTGTGACCCAGGCGGTTCTTGATCTGACCGACGACGCGCAGGAAGTTGGCACCAGCGCGGTCCATCTTGTTCACGTAGACGATACGCGGCACGCCGTACTTGTTGGCCTGACGCCATACGGTCTCGGACTGCGGCTCAACGCCGGAAGTGCCGCAGAACACCACGACAGCGCCGTCCAGCACGCGCAGGGAGCGCTCAACTTCGATGGTGAAGTCTACGTGGCCGGGGGTATCGATGACGTTTACGCGGTACTTGTCGTACTGGCGGCGCGAACCTTCCCAGAAGGTGGTGATCGCAGCGGAGGTGATGGTGATACCACGCTCCTGCTCCTGCACCATCCAGTCGGTAGTGGCGGCACCGTCGTGCACCTCACCCATCTTGTGGCTGAGACCTGTGTAGAACAGGATCCGCTCGGTGGTGGTGGTCTTGCCCGCGTCTACGTGGGCACAGATACCGATGTTCCGGTAGCGGTTGATTGCTGTATTACGAGCCATAAAGCCCTCGCAAAGGAATGGAAGCTTTGATTAGAAGCGGTAGTGCGAGAAGGCCTTGTTGGCTTCAGCCATACGGTGCACGTCTTCACGCTTCTTGACGGCAGCGCCTTTGCCTTCGAAGGCATCCAGCAGCTCGCCAGCCAGGCGCAGAGCCATGGACTTCTCACCACGCTTGCGCGCGCTCTCCACCAGCCAGCGCATGGCCAGGGCGTTGCGACGGGACGGACGAACTTCGACCGGAACCTGGTAGGTAGCACCGCCTACACGGCGGGACTTGACTTCGACCAGCGGAGCGATGGCGTCGAGAGCTTTCTCGAAGATCTCCAGGGGATCGGTGTTCTTGCGGGTCTTGACGGTCTCCAGGGCACCGTAAACGATGCGCTCGGCGACGGCCTTCTTGCCGCTTTCCATCACGTGGTTCATGAACTTGGCGAGGATCTGGCTTCCGTATTTCGGATCGTCCAGGATCTCGCGCTTGGCTGCTACACGACGTCTTGGCATTGATAAGCCCTCAAACGGTCTTCAGGTTAGCTCGGGACAGTGCCCGACCTTACTCTTATCGACTCAATAAAAAAGAAATGGCCGCCCCGAATTACTTCGGACGCTTGGCACCGTACTTGGAACGACCCTGCTTACGGTCTTTCACGCCGGTGGTGTCCAGCGAGCCGCGCACGGTGTGGTAACGCACACCCGGGAGGTCCTTTACACGACCGCCACGGATCAGCACCACACTGTGCTCTTGCAGGTTGTGGCCTTCACCGCCGATGTAGGAGGTGACTTCGTAGCCATTGGTCAGACGAACACGGCACACCTTACGCAGTGCGGAGTTCGGTTTCTTCGGCGTGGTGGTGTACACGCGGGTGCACACGCCACGACGCTGCGGGCAGTTCTGCAGCGCAGGCACGTCGCTCTTCTCGACGAGACGCTTGCGCGGCTGGCGTACCAGCTGGTTGATAGTTGCCATCTATAAGCTCCACTGTTGTCTTTCGACGCTATTGCCCTAAAGCAAAATGGCAGGGACGAGCGCCCTGCCAAATTTAGGGGTGCATGAGTCTAAAGAGACTCACCTCCCCAGTCAAGACAAGGCCCCGGGTGATCGCTCGCCCGGGGCCCCACCTCTATCAGTTGCCGCTGGAGTTCAGCGCTTCGGTCAGCGCGGCTTCCACCTCGCTGGCGCTCACCCGCTGCGGCTTGTCGGCATCACGCTTGCGCTTGCGCTCGCTGTGATAGGCCAGACCGGTACCGGCCGGGATCAGACGACCGACCACAACGTTCTCCTTCAGGCCACGCAGGTAGTCGCGCTTGCCGGTGACCGCCGCCTCGGTGAGGACGCGGGTGGTCTCCTGGAAGGAGGCCGCGGAGATGAACGACTCGGTCGACAGCGAGGCCTTGGTGATACCCAGCAGGACGCGCTCGTACTTGGCGACGAACTTGTCCTCGGCGGCCAGTTGCTCGTTCTCTTCCAGCACCTGGGTGAGCTCGGTCTGGTCGCCCTTGATGAAGCTGGAGTCGCCGGACTCGCTGATCTCGACCTTGCGCAGCATCTGCCGCAGGATGGTCTCGATGTGCTTGTCGTTGATCTTCACGCCCTGCAGGCGGTACACGTCCTGGATCTCGTTGACGATGTACTTGGCCAGCGCGCTGACACCCAGCAGACGCAGGATGTCGTGCGGGTTGCTCGGACCGTCGGAGATCACTTCGCCGCGGTTTACCTGTTCGCCTTCGAAGACGTTCAGGTGGCGCCACTTCGGAATCAGCTCCTCGTACGGATCGCTGCCATCGGTCGGGGTGATGACCAGACGACGCTTGCCCTTGGTCTCCTTGCCGAAGCTGATGGTGCCGCTGATTTCCGCCAGAATCGACGGTTCCTTCGGACGACGCGCTTCGAACAGGTCGGCCACGCGCGGCAGACCACCAGTGATGTCGCGGGTCTTCGAGGTTTCCTGCGGGATACGCGCGATGACGTCACCCACGCCCACCTGGGCACCGTCGTTGACGTTGACCAGGGCGTTGGCCGGCAGGAAGTACTGGGCCGGTACGTCGGTACCCGGCAGCAGCAGCTCCTTGCCGTTGGCGTCGACCAGCTTGACGGCCGGACGAATGTCCTTGCCGGCGGCCGGACGATCCTTCGGATCCATCACCTCGATGTTGGTCAGACCGGTCAGTTCGTCGGTCTGGCGCTTGATGGTGATGCCCTCCTCCATGCCGACGAAGGTCACGGTACCCTTCATCTCGGTCACGATCGGGTGGGTGTGCGGGTCCCACTTGGCGACGATGGCGCCAGCGTCGACCTTATCGCCTTCCTTCACCGACAGCACGGCACCGTACGGCAGCTTGTAGCGCTCGCGCTCGCGACCGAACTCGTCGGCCACGGCCAGTTCGCCGGAACGCGACACGGCCACCAGGTTGCCGTCGGCACGCTCGACGTGCTTCAGGTTGTGCAGGCGGATCGCGCCGCCGTTCTTCACCTGGACGTTGTCGGCGGCCGAGGTCCGGCTCGCCGCACCACCGATGTGGAAGGTACGCATGGTCAGCTGGGTACCCGGCTCACCGATGGACTGGGCGGCGATGACGCCGACCGCTTCACCGATGTTGACCTGGTGACCACGGGCCAGATCGCGGCCGTAGCAGCTGGAGCAGATGCCGTAGCGGGTTTCGCAGGTGATCGGCGAACGCACCACCACTTCGTCGATGCTGTTGCGCTCGATGAACTCGACCCACTTCTCGTCGATCAGGGTACCGGCCGGCACGATGATCTCGTCGCTGCCCGGCTTCGGCACGTCCTTGGCCACCACACGGCCGAGCACGCGCTCGCCGAGCGGCTCGACCACGTCGCCGCCTTCGATGTGCGGAGTCATCAGCAGGCCGTGCTCGGTGCCGCAGTCGACTTCGGTCACTACCAGGTCCTGGGCCACGTCGACCAGGCGACGGGTCAGGTAACCGGAGTTCGCGGTTTTCAGTGCGGTATCCGCCAGACCCTTACGCGCACCGTGGGTGGAGATGAAGTACTGCAGTACGTTCAGACCTTCACGGAAGTTCGCGGTGATGGGGGTCTCGATGATGGAGCCGTCCGGCTTGGCCATCAGGCCGCGCATACCGGCCAGCTGACGGATCTGCGCGGCGCTACCACGAGCACCGGAGTCCGCCATCATGTACATGGAGTTGAAGGACTCCTGCTCGACTTCCTTGCCCTCGCGGTCGATGACCTTCTCCTTGGAGAGGTTGGCCATCATCGCCTTGGACACTTCGTCGTTGGCCTTGGACCACAGGTCGATCACCTTGTTGTACTTCTCGCCCTGGGTCACCAGGCCGGAGGCATACTGCGATTCGATTTCCTTCACTTCCTCGGTGGCGGCGTCGATGATGCGCGCCTTCTCGTCCGGGATGACGAAGTCGTTCACGCCGATCGACACACCGGAGATGGTCGAGTAGGCGAAACCGGTGTACATCAGCTGGTCGGCGAAGATCACGGTGTCCTTCAGACCCACGGTGCGGTAGCACTGGTTGATCAGCTTGGAGATCGCCTTCTTCTTCATCGACTGGTTGACCACGTCATAGGACAGGCCGGCCGGCACGATCTGGAACAGCAGGGCACGGCCGACGGTGGTGTCGACGATGCGGGTGTTCTTCACCAGGCTGCCGTCCTTCTGCTTGACGGTCTCGTTGATGCGCACCTTGACGCGAGCGTGCAGCGAAGCTTCGCCGGCGCGGAACACGCGGTCGACTTCCTGCAGGTCGGCGAATACGCGACCTTCGCCCTTGGCGTTAACGGCTTCGCGGGTCATGTAGTACAGACCCAGAACCACGTCCTGCGACGGCACGATGATCGGCTCGCCGTTGGCCGGCGACAGCACGTTGTTGGTGGACATCATCAGCGCGCGGGCTTCCAGCTGGGCCTCGAGGGTCAGCGGGACGTGCACGGCCATCTGGTCACCGTCGAAGTCGGCGTTGTACGCGGCGCAGACCAGCGGGTGCAGCTGGATCGCCTTACCTTCGATCAGCACCGGCTCGAACGCCTGGATACCCAGACGGTGCAGGGTCGGCGCGCGGTTGAGCAGCACGGGATGTTCGCGGATGACTTCGGCGAGAACGTCCCAGACCTCGGGCAGCTCGCGCTCGACCATCTTTTTGGCCGCCTTGATGGTGGTGGCCATGCCGCGGGCTTCGAGCTTGCCGAAGATGAACGGCTTGAACAGCTCGAGGGCCATCTTCTTCGGCAGACCGCACTGGTGCAGACGCAGGGTCGGGCCCACGGTGATCACGGAACGACCGGAGTAGTCCACGCGCTTACCGAGCAGGTTCTGACGGAAGCGACCCTGCTTACCTTTGATCATGTCGGCCAGCGACTTCAGCGGGCGCTTGTTCGACCCGGTGATGGCGCGACCGCGACGGCCGTTGTCGAGCAGGGCGTCGACCGCTTCCTGCAGCATGCGCTTTTCGTTGCGCACGATGATGTCCGGCGCGGCCAGGTCGAGCAGGCGCTTCAGACGGTTGTTACGGTTGATCACGCGACGGTACAGATCGTTCAGATCAGAGGTCGCGAAGCGGCCGCCATCCAGCGGAACCAGCGGACGCAGGTCCGGCGGCAGCACCGGCAGAACGGTCAGGACCATCCACTCCGGGTGGTTGCCGGAGTCCTTGAAGGCTTCCATCAGCTTAAGGCGCTTGGAAAGCTTCTTGATCTTGGTCTCGGAGTTGGTCTGCGGGATTTCCTCGCGCAGACGGCCGATCTCGTGATCCAGGTCGATGGCGTTGAGCAACTCGCGCACGGCCTCGGCGCCCATGCGCGCGTCGAAGTCGTCACCGAACTCCTCGAGGGCCTCGAAGTACTGCTCGTCGTTCAGCAGCTGGCCTTTCTCCAGGGTGGTCATGCCCGGATCGATCACCACGTAGCTCTCGAAGTAGAGCACGCGCTCGATGTCACGCAGGGTCATGTCCAGCAGCAGGCCGATACGCGACGGCAGCGACTTCAGGAACCAGATATGGGCGACCGGCGAGGCCAGTTCGATGTGCGCCATGCGCTCGCGACGGACCTTGGCCAGGGCCACTTCCACGCCGCACTTCTCGCAGATCACGCCGCGGTGCTTGAGGCGCTTGTACTTACCGCACAGGCACTCGTAGTCCTTCACCGGGCCGAAGATCTTGGCGCAGAACAGGCCATCGCGCTCCGGCTTGAAGGTACGGTAGTTGATGGTCTCCGGCTTCTTCACTTCACCGAAGGACCAGGAACGGATCATCTCGGGCGAGGCCAGGCCAATACGGATGGCATCGAACTCTTCGATTTGACCCTGGTTTTTCAACAGATTCAGCAAGTCTTTCAAGGCCTTTCCTCCTCACGGACCTGCTGCGGCCGGCGATGCGGCCGCAGCGAGTCGTGTTATTCGGTTTCCAGTTCGATGTCGATACCGAGCGAGCGGATCTCTTTGATCAACACGTTGAAGGACTCCGGCATGCCGGCCTCCATGCGGTGATCGCCGTCCACGATGTTCTTGTACATCTTGGTCCGGCCGTTCACGTCGTCGGACTTGACCGTCAGCATTTCCTGCAGGGTGTAGGCGGCACCGTAGGCTTCCAGCGCCCAGACCTCCATCTCACCGAAACGCTGACCACCGAACTGCGCCTTACCACCCAGCGGCTGCTGGGTAACCAGACTGTAGGAACCGGTGGAACGGGCGTGCATCTTGTCGTCGACCAGGTGGTTCAGCTTGAGCATGTACATGTAGCCGACGGTGGTCGGACGCTCGAACATGTTGCCGGTACGACCGTCGAACAGGCGCATCTGGCCGCTTTCCGGCAGATCGGCCAGCTTCAGCATGGCCTTGATCTCGCTTTCCTTGGCACCGTCGAACACCGCGGTGGCCATCGGCACGCCGCCTTTCAGGTTCTTCGCCAGGTCGAGGATCTCGGTATCCGAGAAGCTGTCCAGGCTCTCCTGGCGACCACCGATCTCGTTGTAGATCTCGTTGAGGAACTTGCGCAGTTCGGCGATCTTGCGCTGCTCTTCGAGCATGCGGTTGATCTTCTCGCCCAGGCCCTTGGCCGCCAGGCCCAGGTGGGTTTCGAGGATCTGACCGACGTTCATGCGCGACGGTACGCCCAGCGGGTTGAGGACGATGTCGACCGGGGTGCCATTGGCATCGTGCGGCATGTCTTCGACCGGCATGATCACCGAGACCACACCCTTGTTACCGTGACGGCCGGCCATCTTGTCGCCCGGCTGGATGCGACGCTTGATCGCCAGGTAGACCTTGACGATCTTCAGCACGCCCGGCGCCAGGTCATCGCCCTGCTGCAGCTTGCGCTTCTTGTCTTCGAACTTGTCGTCGAGCATCTGGCGACGGTCGCTGATGTAGGCCTGGGCCTTCTCCAGCTGCTCGTTGAGAGCGTCGTCGGCCATGCGCAGCTTGAACCACTGACCACGCTCCAGACCATCGAGGTAGGCGTCGTCGATCACAGCGCCTTTCTTCAGGCCAGCGCCGCCTTCGGCCTTGGCACCGACCAGGGCGGAACGCAGACGCTCGAAGGTGGCGCCTTCGACGATGCGGAACTCTTCGTTGAGGTCCTTGCGGATCTCGTCGAGCTGCTGCTTCTCGATGGCCAGGGCGCGGCTGTCGCGCTCCACGCCGTCGCGGGTGAAGACCTGTACGTCGATGACGGTACCCTTGGTGCCGGTCGGCACGCGCAGGGAGGTGTCCTTCACGTCGGACGCCTTCTCACCGAAGATCGCACGCAGCAGCTTCTCTTCCGGCGTCAGCTGGGTCTCGCCTTTCGGGGTGACCTTGCCGACCAGGATGTCGCCGGCCATGACTTCGGCACCGACGTAGACGATACCGGCTTCGTCCAGCTTGTTCAGCGCGGCCTCACCGACGTTCGGGATGTCCGCGGTGATTTCCTCTGGGCCGAGCTTGGTGTCACGCGCCACACAGGTCAGTTCCTGGATGTGGATGGTGGTGAAGCGGTCTTCCTGGACCACGCGCTCGGACAGGCAGATGGAGTCTTCGAAGTTGAAGCCGTTCCACGGCATGAACGCCACGCGCATGTTCTGACCCAGAGCCAGCTCGCCCATGTCGGTGGACGGGCCGTCGGCCATGATGTCGCCACGCGAAACCACATCACCCTTGCTCACCAGCGGACGCTGGTTGATGCAGGTGTTCTGGTTGGAGCGGGTGTACTTGGTCAGGTTGTAGATGTCGACACCGGCTTCACCGGTCTCCACTTCGTCGTCGGCCACGCGCACCACGATACGGCTGGCGTCGACCGAGTCGATCACGCCGCCACGACGGGCCACGACGCAGACGCCGGAGTCACGGGCGACGTTGCGCTCCATGCCGGTACCGACCAGCGGCTTGTCGGCACGCAGGGTCGGCACGGCCTGACGCTGCATGTTCGAACCCATGAGTGCACGGTTGGCGTCGTCGTGCTCGAGGAACGGAATCAGCGAGGCCGCGACGGAAACCACCTGCTTCGGCGACACGTCCATCAGGGTCACGTCTTCCGGCGCCTTGACGGTGAACTCGTTGAGGTGACGCACGTTCACCAGCTCGTCGACCAGCTGGCCCTTGGCGTTCATGGTCGCCGAAGCCTGGGCGATCACGTGATCGGCCTCTTCGATGGCGGACAGGAACACGATCTCGTCGGTGACCTGGGTGTCCTTGACCACGCGGTACGGGCTTTCCAGGAAGCCGTACTGGTTGGTGCGGGCATAGGCGGCCAGCGAGTTGATCAGACCGATGTTCGGACCTTCGGGGGTCTCGATCGGGCACACGCGGCCGTAGTGGGTCGGGTGTACGTCGCGGACTTCGAAACCGGCGCGCTCGCGGGTCAGACCGCCCGGGCCGAGTGCGGAGACGCGGCGCTTGTGGGTGATCTCGGAGAGCGGGTTGTTCTGGTCCATGAACTGCGAGAGCTGGCTGGAACCGAAGAACTCCTTCACCGCCGCCGCGACCGGCTTGGCGTTGATCAGGTCCTGCGGCATCAGGCCTTCGCTTTCGGCCATCGACAGGCGCTCTTTCACGGCGCGCTCGACGCGCACCAGGCCGACGCGGAACTGGTTCTCGGCCATCTCGCCGACGCAACGTACGCGACGGTTACCCAGGTGGTCGATGTCGTCGACGATGCCCTTGCCGTTACGGATGTCGACCAGGGTCTTCAGCACGTCGACGATGTCCTCGCGGGACAGCACGCCGGAGCCTTCGATCTCGCTGCGGCCGATACGACGGTTGAACTTCATGCGGCCGACGGCGGACAGGTCGTAACGCTCGGCGCTGAAGAACAGGTTGTTGAACAGGGTCTCGGCGGCATCCTTGGTCGGCGGCTCGCCCGGACGCATCATGCGGTAGATCTCGACCAGGGCTTCCAGCTGGTTGCCGGTGGAGTCGATCTTCAGGGTGTCGGAGATGAACGGACCGCAGTCGATGTCGTTGGTGTACAGGGTCTCGATGCGCACGACCTGGGCCTTGACGATCTTCGCCAGCAGGTCGGTGGTCAGCTCGGTGTTGCACTCGGCGACGATCTCGCCGGTGGCCGGATGGACGATGGCCTTGGCGGTGGTGCGGCCGAGTACGTAGTCGAGCGGTACTTCCAGCTCTTTGAGGCCGGCCTTGTCGATCTGGTTGATGTGGCGCGCGGTGATGCGGCGGCCCTGCTCGACGATGACCTTGCCCTTCTCGTCCTTGATGTCGAACGCGGCGATCTCGCCACGCAGACGCGACGGCACCAGCTCCAGGTTGAGGGTCTCGCCCTTCACGTGGAACACGTTGGTGTCATAGAAGGCGTCCAGCACCTCCTCGGTGCTGTAACCCAGCGCGCGCAGCAGGACGGAGGCCGGCAGCTTGCGGCGACGGTCGATACGCACGAACACGCAGTCCTTCGGGTCGAACTCGAAGTCCAGCCAGGAGCCGCGGTAGGGGATGATTCGCGCGGAGTACAGCAGCTTGCCGGAGCTGTGGGTCTTGCCACGGTCGTGGTCGAAGAACACGCCCGGAGAGCGGTGCAGCTGGGAAACGATGACGCGCTCGGTACCGTTGATGATGAAGGTACCGTTCTCGGTCATGAGCGGAATCTCGCCCATGTACACTTCTTGCTCTTTGATGTCCTTGATCGCTTTGTTCGACGATTCTTTGTCGAAAATGATCAGACGGACTTTCACGCGCAGCGGCACGGCGAAGGTCACGCCACGCAGCACGCACTCCTTGACGTCGAACGCCGGCTCACCCAGGCGATAGCCGACGTACTCCAGTGCGGCATTGCCGGAGTAGCTGATGATCGGGAATACGGACTTGAAGGCCGCATGCAGGCCAACGTCGCGGAACTGCTCCTTGCTCACTCCTTGCTGCAGGAATTCGCGATACGAATCCAGCTGGATGGCCAGGAGATAAGGCACATCCATCACGTCCGGCAACTTGCTAAAGTCCTTGCGGATACGTTTTTTCTCAGTGTATGAGTAAGCCATCAGCGTTCCCCAGCTTGGTCACCTGCTTGTTTGGTCAGTGCCGGCGGCAATGACCAGAAAATCGTGCAAACCCCTTGGTTTGCGCCGCCCTTTGGCGGGATTTTCACGCTATAGGCAGTGGCATTTCGGCCAACTGCCCATAACGGAAAAAGGCCGGTGGCATTTGCCACCAGCCATCAGCCTGTCGCTCAACGCTCGGGCTGTAGACGCAAGGTACGAACTTACTTGAGCTCGACCTTGGCGCCAGCTTCTTCCAGGGCCTTCTTGGCGGCTTCGGCTTCTTCTTTCGAAGCGCCTTCCTTGACCACGCCCGGGGCGCCGTCAACAACAGCCTTGGCTTCTTTCAGACCCAGACCGGTCAGCTCGCGAACGACCTTGATCACGTTCACTTTCTTGTCGCCGGCTTCGGTCAGCATGATGGTGAACTCGGTCTGCTCTTCAGCAGCGGCAGCCGGGCCGGCAGCCGGGCCAGCGGCAACGGCGGCAGCGGCGGTTACGCCGAACTTCTCTTCCATCGCCTTGATCAGTTCAACGATCTGCATGACGGACATTTCGGATACGGCGTTGATGATGTCTTCGTTGGTCAGAGCCATGACTCTAATTCCTGTATTGGGGTGACAGCCTTCGCGGCCATCGAATTAAACAAATAACGTTGAAAGGGACGACGCGCCTGAATCAGGCGGCAACGCCTTCTTTCTGGTCGCGAATAGCCGCCAGAGTACGAGCCAGCTTGCTGGTGGCGCCTTGGATCACGCTCATCAGCTGGGCAACGGCTTCGTCGTAGGTCGGCAGAGTTGCCAGTACGTCGATCTGATTGGCTGCGAGGAACTGACCCTCGAACGCGGCCGCCTTGATCTCGAACTTGTCCTGACCCTTGGCAAAATCCTTGAAGATACGGGCGGCAGCGCCCGGATGCTCGTTGGAGAAAGCGATGAGGGTCGGGCCTTTGAACACGTCGCTGAGCACATCGAACTGAGTGCCTTCAACGGCGCGCTTGAGCAGGGTGTTACGCACGACTTTCACGTACACGCCAGCTTCGCGGGCCTCTTTACGGAGTCCGGTCATTGCGCCGACAGTCACGCCACGGGCATCAGCCACGACAGCGGACAGACCGGCTTTGGCAGCCTCGTTGACTTCAGCGACGATGGCCTTCTTGTCTTCGAGTTTAATTGCCACGGGTTTACTCCTGGATGTTACCGTTTCGCAGAGCCGGGGCCCTGCGTCGTTTTGGTGTCTGATTCGGTACGAATCGGGAGCACCATCTGCGTAGGCTTGAGAAACGTCCTGGTTTAAGGCTTGCGCCGCCTACGGTCTTGGATAGCCCCCGCCAGGCAGGGACCCCAATCTTTACAGGCCGGCGGACAGGTCCGCCGGCCTAATCACTTACGCTTCCAGCGAAGCCTGATCGATCACCAAACCCGGACCCATGGTGGTGCTCAGGGTCACGCGCTTGACGTACACACCCTTGGAGGTGGACGGCTTCAGGCGCTTGAGGTCGGCCAGCAGGGCTTCCACGTTCTGCTTCAGCGCGGCGGCTTCGAAGCCGACCTTGCCAACGGAGGTGTGGATGATGCCGTTCTTGTCGGTACGGAAACGTACCTGACCGGCCTTGGCGTTCTTCACGGCGGTAGCCACGTCCGGAGTCACGGTGCCGACTTTCGGGTTCGGCATCAGGCCGCGCGGACCAAGAACCTGGCCCAGCTGGCCGACGACGCGCATGGCATCCGGGGAAGCGATGACCACGTCGTAGTTCAGGTCGCCGGCTTTCATTTCGGCGGCCAGATCGTCCATGCCGACCTTGTCGGCACCGGCGGCCAGAGCGGCTTCGGCGCCCGGGCCCTGAGTGAACACGGCAACGCGCACGGTCTTGCCAGTGCCGTTCGGCAGCACGGTGGCGCCACGCACAACCTGGTCGGATTTACGCGGATCCACGCCCAGGTTCACGGAGACGTCGAACGACTCGGTGAACTTGACGGTGGACAGCTCGGCCAGCAGCTTGGCGGCCTCTTCGAAGTTGTAAGCCTTGCCGGCTTCGACTTTCTCGGCGATAGCCTTCTGGCGCTTGGTCAGCTTAGCCATTACACACCCTCCACGTTGAGGCCCATGCTACGCGCGGAGCCGGCGATGGTACGCACGGCCGCATCCAGGTCAGCTGCGGTCAGATCGGCCTGCTTGGTCTTGGCGATCTCTTCCAGCTGAGCACGGGTAACGGTGCCCACTTTGACGGTGTTCGGACGAGCGGAACCGCTGGTCAGGCCGGCAGCCTTCTTCAGCAGCACCGAAGCCGGGGTGCTTTTGGTTTCAAAGGTGAAGCTGCGGTCGCTGTATACGGTGATGATCACAGGAGTCGGCAGACCGGGCTCCATGCCCTGGGTCTTGGCGTTGAACGCCTTGCAGAATTCCATGATGTTCACGCCGTGCTGGCCCAGAGCGGGACCGACGGGCGGCGACGGGTTGGCCTGGCCGGCCTTTACTTGCAGCTTGATGTAAGCCTGAATCTTCTTAGCCATGAGCTACTCCAATTTCGGGT
The DNA here is from genome assembly GCF_039888625.1 of Pseudomonas sp. CAU 1711. Classification (NCBI taxonomy): domain Bacteria; kingdom Pseudomonadati; phylum Pseudomonadota; class Gammaproteobacteria; order Pseudomonadales; family Pseudomonadaceae; genus Pseudomonas; species Pseudomonas sp. CAU 1711. The sequence goes on along the minus strand of NZ_JBDQQT010000006.1, from coordinate 5,803 downwards.
CAGACGCCTCGCTGAGGCTCCCCGGTTAATGACGCATTTATCCCAGTGACGACAAAACCCCGCAGCCTGCGGCTGCGGGGTTCGGGATGCATTGTCCAGTTATGCCTTCTCGACCTGACTGAACTCCAGCTCCACCGGCGTGGAGCGACCGAAAATGAGCACGGCCACCTGGATCCGGCTCTTCTCGTAGTTAACTTCTTCGACGACGCCATTGAAGTCGGCGAACGGGCCATCGGTGACGCGCACGGTCTCGCCCGGCTCGAACAGAGTCTTCGGCTTCGGCTTGTCGCCACTATCGGCGACGCGACGCAGGATGGCGTCAGCCTCCTTCTCGGTGATCGGCGCCGGCTTGTCGGCAGTACCACCAATGAAACCCATGACGCGCGGCGTGTCCTTGATCAGGTGCCAGGTCGCCTCGTTCATTTCCATCTGAACCAGCACATAGCCGGGGAAGAACTTGCGCTCGCTCTTGCGCTTCTGGCCGTTGCGCATCTCCACCACTTCCTCGGTGGGCACCAGAATCTCGCCGAACTCGTCTTCCATGCCAGCCAGCTTGACGCGCTCGATCAGCGAGCGCATCACATGCTTCTCGTAACCCGAGTAAGCATGCACGACGTACCAACGCTTAGCCACGGGACACCCTTAACCGACGATCAACGAAACAAGCCAACCCAGCAGGCTGTCCAGGCCCCACAGGACCAGCGACATCACCAGCACCACGGCAACCACGATTAGCGTGGTCTGCGTGGTTTCCTGACGGGTCGGCCACACAACCTTGCGAATCTCGACGCGCGCTTCTTTTGCCAGAGCAAAGAACGCCTGCCCCTTCACCGTCTGCAGCGCGACGAAACCGACCACTACGGCCAGCGCCAGCAGAGCCAGCACGCGATACAGAAGCGGTTCAGCCGAGAAATACTGATTGCCGACAACACCTGCGACGACCAGAGTAGCCACAGCGAGCCACTTCAGCACATCAAAGCGGGAGTCTTGAGCTTCAGCTTTGGCATTCATGAGAAAACCCTGTCGAAAGAAACGCCAGATCCACTTCTAACCAGGAATCTGGCAGGCCAGGAGGGAATCGAACCCCCAACCTGCGGTTTTGGAGACCGCCGCTCTGCCAATTGAGCTACTGGCCTAAAATCGAAGTAAGGCCGACCATTATGCCGACCTTACCGAGACAGATCAACCGATTACTCGATGACCTTGGCAACCACGCCGGCGCCAACGGTACGGCCGCCTTCGCGAATCGCGAAACGCAGGCCGTCGTCCATGGCGATCGGCTTGATCAGGGTGACAACCATCTTGATGTTGTCGCCCGGCATTACCATCTCAACGCCTTCCGGCAGCTCGCACGAACCGGTCACGTCGGTGGTACGGAAGTAGAACTGCGGACGGTAGCCCTTGAAGAACGGGGTGTGACGACCACCTTCTTCCTTGGACAGCACGTACACTTCGGCTTCGAACTTGGTGTGCGGCTTGATGGTGCCCGGCTTGGCCAGAACCTGACCACGCTCGACTTCATCACGCTTGGTGCCGCGCAGCAGCACGCCGCAGTTCTCGCCGGCACGACCTTCGTCGAGCAGCTTGCGGAACATCTCCACGCCGGTGCAGGTGGTCTTGGTGGTCGGACGCAGACCGACGATCTCGATCTCTTCCTGAACCTTGACGATACCGCGCTCGACACGACCGGTTACCACGGTGCCGCGACCGGAGATGGAGAACACGTCCTCGATCGGCATCAGGAACGGCATGTCGATGGCACGCACCGGCTCCGGAATGTAGGAGTCCAGGGTCTCGACCAGCTTCTTCACGGCGGTGGTGCCCAGGCCGTTCTCGTCTTCGCCGTTCAGGGCCATCAGAGCGGAACCGATGACGATCGGAGTGTCGTCACCCGGGAAGTCATAGGTGCTCAGCAGGTCGCGAACTTCCATCTCGACCAGTTCCAGCAGCTCGGCGTCGTCGACCATGTCGGCCTTGTTCAGGAACACGACGATGTAGGGAACACCCACCTGGCGGGACAGCAGGATGTGCTCGCGGGTCTGCGGCATGGGGCCGTCGGCAGCGGAGCAAACCAGGATAGCGCCGTCCATCTGGGCAGCACCGGTGATCATGTTCTTCACGTAGTCGGCGTGGCCCGGGCAGTCAACGTGCGCGTAGTGACGAACATTGGAGTCGTACTCTACGTGAGCGGTGTTGATGGTGATACCACGAGCCTTCTCTTCCGGAGCGGAGTCGATCTTGTCGAAGTCGACGCGAGCGGAACCGAACACTTCCGAGCAGACGCGAGTCAGGGCAGCGGTCAGAGTGGTTTTACCGTGGTCAACGTGACCGATGGTGCCTACGTTGACGTGCGGTTTGTTACGTTCGAATTTTTCCTTAGCCATCTGACTCGTCTCCGAACAAGGAATTGAGAACTGACACTGCCATTAAAACAAAGGCAGATATCTGCATATCTGCCTTTGTCGAAGTGGAGCTCATGAGCGGATTTGAACCGCTGACCTCACCCTTACCAAGGGTGTGCTCTACCAGCTGAGCTACATGAGCGAAACACTTTGCACGAACAACAAACTTGGAGCGGGCAGCGGGAATCGAACCCGCACCATCAGCTTGGAAGGCTGAGGTTCTACCACTAAACTATGCCCGCGGAGCCTGCAGCTCACGCTTTAAATCTGGTGGAGGGGGAAGGATTCGAACCTTCGAAGTCTATGACGTCAGATTTACAGTCTGATCCCTTTGGCCGCTCGGGAACCCCTCCAAAGTGGGCGGCATTTTAACTTCTGCCACCGAGCTGTCAAGCATTTTCTCAATAAAAACTTAAGGTTAGCTACATCCGACAGCCACTCCGCGAAGCCACCCCCGCAAAGCGGGCGCCATTCTATGCAAACTACTGGGGCGTTGCAACGCTTTCGCACGGCATTATTTGATGCTGCAGATTCTGGAAGTCGGATGCCAGCTGCGGCATAACATCATCGGCCAGACGACGACTCTCGGGGGCGATGCGCACCCAGTAGCTGCGCTGCGCCCGCGGCAGCTCGCGCAGCAGGGGCTCGTAGCCCGCGTCACGCAGGCGCCGCATGACGCTCTCGGCCGAATCGCTGCGCGGGAAGATACCCAGGGAGATGCCATTGGCCAGATCCCCCTGAGTAATGATGTAGCTGTCGATCTTGCGCGCCTGCAGCTCCTTGAGCTGGCGCAGCGAGGCCTGCCGCGACGCCAGCGGCGCCAGATACACCCAGTAGTCGAGCCCGGCTGCCGCATTCACCGGGCGCACCTCGGCCCGGATATCCAGCGCCACCAGGCGCTGCTCGACCTGACGCGCGCCAGTTTCCTGCTGGAAGCTGCCGAGAAACAGACAGGTCTCGTCACCCCCCCGCGCTTCCGCCTGCGCCAGCTCGGGCCGGACCCTGGTCCGATCGGAGGCATCGAGCAAACGCACACCCTGCCGCGAGCCCTGATGCAGCGCCATCGGCTCCACCTCCTTGACTCGCAGTGGCGCCTGCTGTTGATGCCAGACGTAATAGAAGAGGTTGAGAACCAGCAGCAGCAGAAAGACCCAACGCATCAGCGCACCTCCGGCATCGGACAGGCCTGGGCCAGGCCGATGAACACCAGATCCGATACCAGTCGCGCCTGGGGCAGCGCCTCACGCACCAGGGCAGCATCTCCTCCGGTCAGGTAGAGGGTGAAGTCAGCGCCCCAGCGCTCGCGAGCCAGCTCGACCTGGGTCAAGACGAACCCCTGCAGCATCAGCGCGCAGCCGCGCTCGACCGCCTCGACAGTAGATCGCCCAGGCTGCAGGCTGTGCAGGGCGAGCTCGGCAGCCACATCATCGTAACGAATGCGCCGCGTATGGGTGCGCAGCTGGTTGCGCATCAAAGGCAGGCCCGGACATATATAGCCACCCAGATGCTCGCCGGCTGCAGTCACGAAGTCCGAAGTCACGGCCGTTCCGAGATCCAGCACCAGGCAGGCCCCACCCGCCAGCTGATAGGCACCGACTACCGCCAGCCAGCGATCCAGACCCAGCCGCTCATACTCCAGGTATCCATTGCGCACCCCGCCAAGCGATGGTGTCGGCTGCGCGCATAGCACCGGCGCACCGAACTCGGCCTCCAGCAGCGCCACCAGGGCCGACGTCTCGGCATCGCTACGCACGCTGACCAGTCGGCACCCGGACAGAACCAGCCCGACAAGAGCACGCAGCGTCTCGAGCAGTGCCACATCGGAATCGACCACGCCTCCGCAGCTCGACTCGCCACCCAGCACTCGCCATTTGATCAGGCTGTTGCCACAGTCCAGCTCAAGAATCATCACGCAACCTCAGGCTAAGCTCGCCGCCACTGAACTGCCGCTCCTGACCCGCCACATCCATACGCAGCGCACCCTGGCGATCCACGCCGAGCACGATGCCATCGATGCGCTGCGCACCCGCCAGCAAGCTGACCTCCCTGCCCTGCCAGAGATGACAGGACTCCCACTCTTCGCGCAGCGCCGCGAAGCCCTCACGCTCATGCCGCTCCAGATAGCGGCGCAACCAACACCCCAGCAGCAGAGCCAGCTCGGTACGATCGACCAGCTGCCCACTGCGCTCGCGCAACGAGGTCCAGGGCTGATCGATGGCGACCGCCGCGCCCGGCAGCATATTCACATTGACGCCGATGCCGATGACCACCTGGCAAGCTCCCGCCGGGTCACCCGACAACTCGAGCAGCACGCCGGCAATTTTGCGTCCGCCCACCAGCAGATCGTTCGGCCATTTGAGCCCGACATCGACAACGCCAGCCTCCTGCAGGGCCCGCGCGACCGCCAAGCCAACCGACAGACTGAGGCCATCGAGAGCGAAGGCCCCACCCTCCAGACGCAGGCCGAGACTGTAATAGAGATTCTCGCCGAAGGGACTGACCCAGGAACGCCCGCGGCGCCCACGGCCGCTCTCCTGCCTTTCGGCCAACACCAGCAAGGGCGCCGGCGCACCCTCGGCGAGGCGGCGCAGCACCTCGGCATTGGTGGAGTCGAGACTGTCGAAGACCAGAGCATCCCAGCCCGCGCTGCGCGACGCGGCGGCAATTGCCTCCCGATCCAGCAGCGACAGCGGCGAAGCCAGGCGATAACCGCGCCCTCGCACGCGATGGATCGTCAGCCCCAGCTCAGCCTCGAGGTGCTCCAGGCGCTTCCACACGGCCGCACGACTCACCCCCAGCGCGGCCCCCAGGGCCTCTCCGGAGTGGAATTCGCCATCTCGCAGCAGTTGCAGCACTTCGCGCATCGAAACAACGCCCATATAAAGAGGGGGGCATCATAACGATGCAGCTTGGCGTTGCCTAGAAAAGTGCCGACCGGATGGCGGTGAAATCTCTTCCGCAACGCCCCGGATCGCTCGCGATCGGCGATTTTTTCCTGCCAGAAAAGCCAAACCCCCAGCCGATGTCTCGACTGGGGGTTTGGGGATAGGAGCTTGACGATGACCTACTCTCACATGGGGAAGCCCCACACTACCATCGGCGATGCGTCGTTTCACTGCTGAGTTCGGGATGGGATCAGGTGGTTCCAACGCTCTATGGTCGTCAAGCAATTCGGTTGGGGAGTCGGTGTTTAGTCGCTTCCCCTAATTGGGTATGTGATCTTGGCTTTGCGGTTCTTAGCGAACTTTCGGTTCGTTTGTCGACTTCACCAGAGACCCACAATCCGCAGATTGTTTGGGTGTTATATGGTCAAGCCTCACGGGCAATTAGTATTGGTTAGCTCAACGCCTCACAGCGCTTACACACCCAACCTATCAACGTCGTAGTCTTCGACGGCCCTT